>NZ_JBTHHH010000002.1:0-103784 GCF_054353815.1 Mycoplasma sp. AC1221
TATAAAAATTGGTCTGTTTTTCTGTTGGTATAAAAAATCATTAAAAGTTTAAATTATAAAATCACATCTATTTTTGGATGTGATTTTCTGTAAGATAATCATATATATTATCAGCAAATACTTTTAACTTATGATTGATACCAGGTTCATTGATTGAATGTGCCGCACCATTAATAAAAGTTAATTTAACATTATTTAGTTCTTTAGCTAATAAATATGCACCTATTGGTCTGGTATCTACATCTTGACGACCATGCACAATATATGTTCTAATATCTTTTATTTTATGTGCATTTTCAAGAATATAATTATCCGAAGGTAAAAGTGATTTATTTAAAAAGAAATGTAATTGATTGTAAAATAAATCTTTGTGTTCTTCTTGAAGAACAGGTACTTGGCGAATTTGTTTTCGGCTTAAATACCTTTCTTGTGGTTCAATTGTAACAATTGATTCTTCTCACTCGCAAAAGTTTTGAATCAATTTAATCTCTTTTTCTTTTGCGTTCTTAGATTTTAAGATTTTAGTTCAAGCATTATAGTATTTTTCCAAAACTTTTTCACCATCATATTTAGCAACTGCATTATAAAATTTCTTATATGCTTCTGGATAAAAGGTTGCCGCTCCATTAGGTTCATATAGAAAATCAATGTCTTCTTGACGTGCTAAGAAAATTCCACGCAGTAACATAGAAGCAACATTTTCTGGGTATCTAATAGTATAAAGTAATGCTAATGTAGTCCCCCAACTTCCTGCAAATAAGGTTACTTTATTTAACTTAAAATGTTTTCTAATTCGCTCAATATCTTCAATTTGATCATCTATCGTGTTTGAATCAGGAATTCATTTTGGTTTGCTAGAACCACATCCCCTTTGATCAAAAGAAATTAAATAAAACTTACTTTTATCAAAAATTTTTAAATATGGATTTGGATTAAAAGCACCTGGTCCTCCATGTAAAATAATTACAGGATATCCACTAAAGCGGTTTCCACTAACACGATAATACAATTTATATCCATCTCCAACATCAAGGGAATCACTCAAAGTTAAGATATTTTTATCATTTCATTGGTTCATTATTTATTTTCATTAGGTCTAGAAAAGACATAATAACCATTTTCTGTAACTAGAACATCATCCTCAATTCTAGCACCACCTAAACCTTCGATATATATTCCGGGTTCAACTGTTATTATCATACCAGGTTCTAAAACATAATTAGAAAATTTTGAAACGTTAGGAAACTCATGAACATCAATACCTAACCCATGTCCAGTAGAATGCACAAAGTATTGTCCATAACCTTTTGCTTCAATATAATCACGGCATACTTTATCAATTTGTGATGCTTTGATACCAGGACGAACCGCTTTTCTCCCTGCTGCTGCTGCTTCTTTAACGATTTCTAAGATTTCAAGTTGCTTTGGATTTGCTAGTTTTTCATCACCTAAAATAAAGGTACGTGTAATATCTGCTGTATATCCTTTGTATTGAGCTCCAAAATCTATTTTTAGTAAATTGTTATTAACAAGTTTTTTATCAGTTGGATGATGATGAGGTTCCGCAGAAGCTTCAGCAGTTGCGACAATTTCCTCAAATCCTTCTTTTTCTGCACCTTTTAACTTTAATAAATAATTCAATTTAAAAGCAACTTCTTTTTCACTCATACCAGGTTTGATTCACTCTTTAAGTTCATTGAGTGCCTGCATAGAAATATCTACAGCTTTTTGTATTAACTCAATTTCTCCATCATCTTTTAATATTCTAAGATGTTGCGCTGAAACTCACTCAATATGATCCGGATTTACTCAAGATAAAATTTGATCTTGAACTTGTTTTACTAAATATTCTTTTTCAAGTGCTATTTTCTTAAAGTTCTTTGCTGCAAATCAATTTTTAACTGCATCACCTTTAATTAAAACAATTTCTACATTCTTTGCATTTTTTTGTGCATACTCAATATATCTTCCATCAACAAATAAGGTTGCTTCATCTTTTTCAATAGCGATGAATCCATCAGTTGTTTGAACTCCGGCATATCAAAGTCTTGTTTGTGGTGCTTCAGAAATTAAAACTTCTACACCAGTTTTAGCGAACATTTCATCTAATTTTTTACGGTTCATAAAACTCCTAAATTAAAAACGCAGTTATTGCTGCATTATTTCTTTTCTTTATGTGCTGTATGCGCATTACATTTATGACAGTGTTTTGCTAACTCTACTTTTTCAGGATGAGTTTTTTTATTTTTCTTTGAAATATAATTTTCCATTTTGCACTTTGTACATGCTAATGTATAACCTTCTCTTGGCATATAACTCCTTTATTTATTTAGTATTACTATTTTACCAAAATATTTTTTTTCTTACTTAAATTTACAAATATTTTACTAAGTATCTATTTCAAACATAGTTTGTGAATAAATTTGTTAATAATTTAAAATTATGAGATGTTTTAAAATCAATAAGAAAAAAATGGTAGAATTAAAATACAAAATATTATAGAGGTTTTATGGCACGCAGCGAGTTTAAAATTGTAGAAGCATTTACTAATATATTAGGACTAAAAAATAATACTGATGGTACCATTCCTCTTTATAAAAAAACATCTGATGCTAAATATGAAGCAACAAAACCAGATGGGTATTATTTTTATGATGGTGTAATTTTTATCTTAGATGCTAAAGCAGAAGGGGTAAAATTTGAAAAGCAAATTTATGACTATATGAAGTTTGAAAAACATAAGAATACCATCGGTTTTCAATATAACGGTATAAGCTTAAATGTTTTTATTAAGAATGATAAAGGTGAAATAAAATTATTATATAATGAAACTGAAGTAAAAAACCATAAATACTACAAAGATACCTACTTTAAAGATATCAAAGAAAATAATGAAGTTTTAATCAGTAATTATGCAATGCAGCTTGCAAATTCTTTTCGTAATGCTAAAATAAACAAGCAAATGACTGTCCCGTTCATTGGCGCTGTGATGCTTTGTTATAAATTTCAAGGAGATGATAAGTTAAATCGTGAATCAACAAGTTTGCTGCTTTCTAGTATTTTGGATGCTCTAAAAGATACTCCACTTACTGATGATATATCAAAACAAGAAAAGAAAAATAATATCTATAAATACCTTGATGATAAGACATTGAAAATGGCTAAAATTTCTGACTTAATTGAAATAGTTGATTCGATTCGTAATATTTATAACCTTATTAATATCAGTCACAAAGACTATAAAGGCCACGATATAATGAATGCTTTTTTAAAAGTTTTTCGTAAATGAAATTCAGCTAATTCAAATGAAAAAGGAGAAGTTTTTACACCCGATCACATCGCTCAAATAATGTACGAATTAATTGATGTTGATCCATTTAACGATGTTATAATGGACCCAACATGTGGGAGTGGTACCTTTTTAGTAAATGCAATGTTTAATATGTTTTCTAGCATAAATGATTTTTATTTAAAGCAAACAAATATAAATGCAAAAGAAAAAGAATATCAAATTGATAAAGCTTGCATCGAAGTAAAGGAAAAAAGAATCATTGGAATCGAATATGACGAATTTAATTCGACATTAGCAGGAATTAATATGCTATTACACGGTGATGGAAGTTCGCGAATTTATCAAGATGACTGCTTTAAAAGACTTGAAAGATTAAAATATGAGTATTCTAAGGTTTTAATGAATCCACCCTTTAGTCAAAGTGATAATGAATTAAAGTTTTTATATACAACTTTAAAATATTTAAAACCAGATGGGTTAATTGCATGTATTATACCTAAAACAAACCTAAACGGTAGAGATGCAAAAAATGTTGCATATCTCAAAAAAATATTTGAAATGTCTAAAATTACACAAATTATTTCACTTCCTAGGGATTTATTTCAACCTAATGCAGGTGTCAATACATCAGTGATAGTTTTAAAAAAATATGATTCACGAACACTCAAGAAAATAGATGCACTAAGACAAAATGCAGATGCATTATTAGCACACTGACATAATCAAGATATTTTGTTAGTAGATTTTACTAATGATGGATTTATCTATACTAATGAAAAACGATTGAAAACTAAATTATATGAAGAAAAAGTAGCAAGACTTAAAGAAGTTCTTAAGGGTAAATACACAGAATTTCAAGCTGTAATGCAAAATTTAAAATATGATGAAGAACTTGCATTTGAAAAATTTACAACAAATCGCCCTTTTGAAGTAAATAAAAACACTTTTATAAAATATATAAGAGAAAATTTATCTGCCAAAATTTTATGCGGCATCAGTAATAAATTAATTTTCTCACCTGTAGATATGCAAAAATATCAAAATATTAAATTTAAATATTTTAAAATATCTGATGTAATTGAATTTATTTCAAAAGGAATGCAAAAGAAATCAATTGATCGTAAATTAGAAAATAAATATGAGAACGGAATCCCAATAATAGTAGCAAAAAAAGACAATAACGGTATTGGTGGTTTACTTATAAAAGAAAAAGTATCTCAGACATTCAGTGATAAAATTTGCATCATTAACGGAGGAGATGGTGGTGGTGGGAAAACCTATTATTGTGATTTCGAATTTGGTGCCACTTCTTTTGTGAATATTTGTGATATTGTTCCAAAATACAAATCTGAATTTGATAATAAACCATTAGCTAAGTTTTACCTTGCTACCGTTATCAGTGAAAGACTCTTTAAATCAATCGGCCATGGTCGAACCTTACGAAGTGAAATTCCGAATGTAGAAATTAAACTACCCGTTAATTCTTATAATCAATTGGATATCGATTATATGAATGATTACATTTCATCTTTAAAAATCTTTAAGTAAAAAAGCAAGTAGTAGTGCTTCCGCCTACTTGCTTTGTTTACTTACTAAGATAAGCGACTATTTCAAAATGTGGGGTGTTTGGAAACATATCATAACCTTTGATGTAATTAATTTTAAAACCTTGTTGTTGTAAGTTTTGTAAATCACGTATAAAACTTCTTGGTTCACATGACATATAAATAAATGAATTTATATTATTCAATCATTTGGTCAATTTTGCATCTAAACCAGCTCTGGGTGGGTCTAAAACGACAATAGTATCATTAATATCTAAATTATACAAATCTATAACTTGATAAACATCGCCATTTATATATTTAGCCGATCTAAATCCATTTACATATGCATTATCTTTTGCTGCAGCAATTGCTTCTCTTGAAATATCTACACCTAAGATTTTATGTCTTTTATAAGCAACTAATTGTGAGATAATTCCAACACCACAATATAAATCGATGAAATTTTGTTTAAAGTTTTCTGATACTTTTTTATGCATATCATTAAAAATTTTGGTAGCCATCTCAATATTTATTTGAAAAAACGAATTTATATGCACATCAAAGGATTTTTTATTTATCAAAATTGAAAAAGGTTTTTTCTCAAAAATTAATTTTAATTTTTGATTTTGATAAAAATATAATTGAACTATATTATCAATAGATTTTAAAATATTAATTATTTCACTATAAACATTTTGATCATCAGAAAGATTGAATAACACTTGCACTTCGTTTATATGATTTATTCTTAAAGTTATTTCTCGAAATGCTTCTAAAACTTTATAACGATAACTTTTTTGTGAATATTGATTCAATGCATTAATTATTTTATCTAATGTTCTATTTAAAGAAATATTATTTTGGATTTTTATATCATTAGTTACTATAATATTATTCGAATTACTGTCATATTCTCCATAATACAAAATATTATCAATCAACTTTAACGGAACCTTAATTTTGTTACGGTAATGAGTTTGTTGGATTGCTGGTTGAAATGCATCAATTACTGATTCGTTAATATTTAAATTACGAATCAGATGTGATTTAAGGTAATTCTCTTTAAAAGCAACTTGTTGGTTATATGCTAAATTAATCAGTGGAGCACTATTGATGCAAGAATATGATTTATCACGATGTTCAGATTTAGTGATTAATTCAACCACTTTTGCAAAAGCAAATTTAGTAGTTTCTTTATAAATTTGAACTTTCGCCTTTTCACCGACAAAAAGATCATGCACAAAAATGGGTTTATTATGCTCACGAGTCACACCTAATCCTTGATAACTTAACTCTGTACAAGTAACTGTGATGATTTTATTGAGCATAAGCAAGATATAAAATATCTACCTTTCCATATCTTTTGCTTTTATAAACTATAAAGTCATCCGGAATAACTACTTCAGAAACTTTATTTGTTTCAATAATTATTTCTCCATCAATGTTTAATGTTTTTGTTTGAGAAATTAATTGTAAAGTATCATTTAGTAATTTGTAATCTAAATATGGAGCATCAAGATAAATGAAGTCAAATTTCATTGTATTACCTTGCAAAAAATTCAAGGCATCTGCTGCTACAGTGTTAATCTTATCTATTTTTAGACTCTGCAAATTTTCTTGTAGCACTCTAAAGACCTTTACATTTTTTTCCACTGCATATACTTTCAAAGCACCCCTACTTAATGCTTCTATCGCAATCGCACCCGAACCAGAAAAAAGATCTAAAAAACTTTTATTTTCTATTTTAAACTGCAATGAAGCAAAAACAGCCTCACGAACTTTATCTGTTGTAGGCCTTGTATCTCTTAAACCAGGCTGACTAATCTTTCTACTACGATATAAACCACTTATTATCCGTAACATTACCCCTCCAAAAATAACTACATTATAGTTATTTTATCATAATTTAAAACTTGAAAAATGTTGAATATTAATTTTTAGGTATCACTTCTCCGTATAAATTTATGCTTTCACGAAATGAAGCACTATTTTGATTTGTTTTAGTAAAATTTGTTGGCTGTAATACATTCGCATTATATATAATAGCAATTTGCTCAGTTGCTCCACCTTGAAAAAAAGCATATTTTGTGTTTTGTCACAATGTTTGTTCACGGGGTTGTAAAATTAATTTATAATTACCTCCATTTTTATTTAACTCATCTAAGATGTAGTTAACCGAATTTCCTTGTTTATCGTTTATTTCAGTTAAACCTATAACATCAAAACCAACTTTTTTAATCAAGGTGGCAATAGCATCTATTTTAAAGTCAGCAGTACTTTTGTAATCTGTAGTTTTTTTACCATAATTTTCGATATTTCAGTGTGCTATTCTTATAGTATTTGCTGGTTTTGGATAATTTGAATCAGTTGATTTTGCTGTATTTACTGTAATATTTTTTACTTTTACATCTGTAAAAACAGGTGCATGATCAGAAATTCTATATCTTATATTTCAATTAAAATTTTTGTCTTTATCATAACCTGCATATTGATTAGTATTTTTTATATATTCTTTAAATGCTTTATAAGTGTCAACTTTAAATTTTAAATTAGCATCATCAGATGTTGTAATAGTATCATAATATGAATCTTCGCCATTTAAATAATACATTTTATCATATGGATTTGCATAACCACCTTTTGTGTTTAACGATGTGTATCAATCCGGGTTTTTTGGTGAATCTGAAACAAGTACTCGATGAACATCAGATGAGAAATATTTATCTACTTTAAAGTTGGATGAATCAATATTTGTATCTCCTCCAAAAATTACAAGTGATTCATTGTTGCTATCTAAGTTTTTATAATAATTCAATAACTGCGGGATAGCAACAAATTCAGAAAATTCTTGAGCTCCGTTCTTTTTAACTACCAAATTGTTAAAACGACTTTTATATAATTCTGATGTTGTTTTAACAAACGATTCGCTATATTTGCTAGAGTTTTTAAGTTTCGCTCCAGGTGAATCAAGGTGATCAAAAACAGTTATTATCGGTGGCATTTTGGTGTTATTTTTTATTTCAAACTTTACTCCAAACGGTGGTCTTACAAAAACAGTTTGATTTTTATCTAATTTAGTGCTACTAGTATTTAAGTTTCTTTGTGAGTTATCAGAATAATCATCTTTTGAATCTGTTGTTAATGTAAATGTTTGACTTTCTTCTTGATTTGTTCTTTTGTTAAAGTAAGTTACTGTAAAGGTTTTTTTATCTTTATCTAATGATGTTGCAAAATATTTTGAATCATTTTGATCACCAGCAATGTTTGTTTGATCAAAACCTTTATTAAAATTCAATATTTGGTTGCTTGATTCGTTTGATTGTCCAAAAAAACCTAAGAAATTACCTTTATACAAATAAAGTTTATGTTTATATTTTGAACCTTGTGATTTATCATATTTTTCTGCTATTTTGTTAAATTCTTTGACATTTAAAACAAACACTCCACTTGTTTGTTCTGGATTCTTATTATCTTTTTGCTTATTAGGAGTTTGTTGTTTTGAATTATCGACTGGATTATTTTCATCATCACTATCAAGGTTAATAACTTGAGTCTCTATTTTATCTGGATTATTTTTATTTTTATATGTTATGGTAATTTTTTCGGTATCTGTATCTCAATTCATCTTAAAATGAGTTGGTTTTGATGCATCTGAACCAATTATATATTTAGCATAATCATCTTTATTAAAAGTAATATAATCTCCTAAGTCTTCGTTGTGCTTATCAAAACTAAAACTACCATCTGAATATACTAAATCCGGAAGTTGTTTATTATCAGAAGTTAAATCATCTAACATATTCATAAATTCATCAGCATTATCAGAATAAACTTTAAAAGGTTCACTGATTGTTTGTAATTGCTCTGATTTATTTATTTGCTCTTGTTTCAACGAATCAGGTGTATCAACTTGTTGACCATTTTCAATATTAAAACTTGATCAATAAATATCATCTGAAATAATTGGTTCTTGTTTAGGTATATATTGTGCAATTTTATAAGAAAATGCAATAACATTACCTTTTATCACATAATATATTTGTCCATTGATAAATGTTTTAGTTCCATTATTTGTTGTTGGTTCATTTGCATTCGCAGGTTGATATTCTGAATCGGTTTTTAAACTAAAAACATCAAAAGTTGAATCACTGCCTAGTTCTTTCACTTTCAAATATTTTGTTTCACCTGGTTGTTTAACTAATTTTCTTGTTTCATAGTTATAAAAAAGTTTTTCTTTTTTTGAAATTAATTCTTTAAGATTATCAACTGAGACGAGTTTAAAAAGATTGTTTGCATTATCTTTTGCCCATTTATCAATAGGTTTTGTATCTTCTTGTTTTTGTTGATTATTCTCTCCAAATTGATCTGATTTTTCAGATGACTTATCCTTTTTTTTATCTTCTGATAGTTTACCATCTTCTGGATTGTTAGTAGGTTTAGTTGGATTAGATTGCTGTGGTGTATTTTTAATCGGATTAGTTTCACTTGGATTTGTTGAAGTAGGGGGTTTTGATTGCTCTTTTGGATTTATAACAGGTGATGTACTACCTTTATTAGGATTTTTATCTTTATTAGGTGTGGATTTATCAAATCCATCGCTTTTTTGAGTGCTATTTTCACCATTGCAAGCGACAGCAACTACAACCGATGTAGAAGCTAAAATAACAGCAGAAAATCATCATTTTTTATACTTTGACATTACAACTCCTTTATCATAATAATTATAAATTTTTATAACTAAAACTTTAACAAATCACATCACTTTTTGCAAAAATTGTATTTTTGATAACATAGTTTTCATTTATATGGAATAAAATTCCCATTTATAAGATTTTTAATGACAAATCACTGCTTTTTTGTTTTATCTATTACATTTATAAAACAAAAATTGCAAAAATTTCAATAAAGTAACTAATAAATTTATAAATACAATTTATTATAGTAATATTTAAATATAGGAGAAAAATGTCTAAATTAATATGTCCAATCCGAGGTCAATTAAATATCAATGAAAAAGCAAAAGATGGTAAAACATCAACTGAAGAAAAGTTAAGAATTGATTTAATAAACATATTGCTTTCAAAAAATTATAATAAAGATGCTATATACTTAGAAGAAAAAATGCAAGTAGGTAGCAAAGGTTCACATCCAAAACTAATTGATTTAGCGATTAAGGATGGTGATTCATATTTATTAGTAGCAGAAGTTAAAAGAGATGATATCAGTGAAAAAGAAATAAAAGAAGCAATCTTATATCAGTTGCAAACTGCAATAAATTTAAAGAAAGCCAAATACGGTATTTTTTATAATGGTAGTCATCAAAAACTTTTTTATAAAGGCAATGAATACAATTTATCAATGCTACCTAATTATGGCGAAGAGTTTAAAACTGCTTTATTTAAATTTGATGAATTAGTCCCAATACAAAATGCAAAAGTGTTATTTGATGAGTTAGATTTGATTATTCATTCACTTGGTTATGGAAAAAATGAACGATATAAAGGTCTTTTTCAGGTGATATTAGCGAAATATTATGATGAACAATTTCATAAACATGATTTAAAATTTACTGCATTAACTACAAATATTGCAGTATTTGAAAAATTATGAGCAGATGCATATGATTATTATCAAAGAAATTTTGTGCAAGGACAGCAAGTACAAAAAGAACTTATTTTTAAATATGATGACTTGCAAAAAGTAATAAAACTTTTACAACCATATTCATTTATTAAAAGTAAATCCAGCGTACCACAAGATTTCTTTATGAAGTTTAGTTCAAAAATTTTAGATAAAATTAATATGGCACAATATTATACACCTGTTGCTATAATTGATTTTATAGTTAATATTTTAGATATTAAACCCTATCAAGCTGTCATTGATCCAGCTGGTGGTAGTGCAGATTTTTTAACTGGGGTTATCCAAAAATACAAAAATAATCCAGATTATAAAGATATGAAAGACAATTTATATTATTGAGATATTTCAAAAGACGCTTGTTCTGTTGCATTCTTTAATATGGTATTAAACGGTGATGGTAGAACTAAAATTCATCAAATCGATAGCATTGCAAATTGAAATAAAAATAACAGCTTTTTTGATTTTGTCATTACAAATCCACCTTTTGGTAGCAAAGTTAAATTTATGGGGAATCAAAGTATTCTAAAACATTACAAACTTAATGAACATTGTAACGGACAATTAGGGGTTTTATTTATCGAAAGAGCAATGAATCTGCTTAAGGAGAATGGAATTTTAGCAATTGTGCTGCCTAGTGGTTATTTAAATAATCAACAACAAAGTTATATCAGAAAATACTTAATTGATAATTTTCATATCTTAGCAGATATCTCTTTTCCAGAAGGGGTATTTAAGGGTGCTGAAACAGGAGTAAAAACTGATGTATTATTTGTAAAGAAAACTAAACGAATACACAATTATAAAATTTTTACAGATGTAGTCAAAAACATCGGTTTTGACTTTAATACAAAAAATTTACCTCCTATTTATAAAATAAATGAAGAAAATGGTGAAATTCTAAAAGATGCGAATAATGAAGCAATTTTAAACACTGATTTACCTGAAATTCTAAAAAGAATGCAGCAGTTTGCTTATGATGAAAAAATCATTGGATTGTCACAGGTTAATCACTCGATAAATTACGGATATACCTATATGCAAGACTTAGACAGTTCATTAAAGTTAAAACCAGAATTATCAAACACAAAAATTTCTTTAATTTTAAATGATAAAAGTTTATATTCTCTGCGAGAATATAAACAAAATAATCAAAACGGATTAATTATTGAAAAAAAGACAAAAAACTTTGAAAAATCAATTATAAAAAGCAAAATTTATTCATACATCCCGATTGCTCAAACACATAGCAAAGGTTTATATACACTTTCAAACAAGCTACGTGGATGACAAATTCAAAATATTTCAAGAGCGAAGCAAATAGGTCACAAAGACAGCATTTATTTACCTTATTTATATGGTTCATATGATAAATTCTTTTATTTTAATTTGGATAATTCAGATGTCATTATCTCAAATGGTTTTTATCGAATTTATATCAATGACGAAAAGGTAAGGTATTCATTTTTTAAATTTTTATTTGATCAAAGTTATAAAATCCAATTTCAAGCTTTTGCTACTGGTCACATTCAAACCAATATTATCGAAGAACGGATATTAGACTTTCATTTTAAATTACTTGATAAAGAAGAAATCAACCAAGTAAAACAAATGATAAAAGTATTCGATGAATGCATTAAAGTACGTGGATAACACTGCATCATAGGAATAAAAATAAACTAGCATTAGCTAGTTTGTTTTCTTCTTCTGTGTCTTAAAACAACAAGGATGATAATTCAAATAAGTCCTAAGGTCAAAATACTTGCAAGGGGGATATATGGTTTTAGTTTTGCTGAAACAATTGATTGAGAATCAATCAATGAATCTAGTTTGCTATTAATTAACTCATAACCATTTAAATTATCATTGGAATTAAATTGTTCTTTTAATGCTGCTACTTCATTTGTTGGTTTAAGTCTATCAAACTTGCTTTCTATTAAAGTTTGTAAGTATGATTTACGTTGTGTTTCTGTTTGATATGCATTATTTGCATATGAGAGTTTTTCTCTTAATGTATTTAAATCATTTGCATCGTATTTTACTGAATTTAATTCAGAAATATGAGTAACTGCTTGTAATCTTGCAGCAACATCTTCTAATGCTTTATTTAAAACTGATTTTTCACTTGCTTCTTGTTTTAAGGTTTCTAAGACATCATCATATAACTTTTGGTATGAATCTAAATAAGATGTTGAATCCAGTTTGTCTGTATATGTATCAATGTTTTTGTGATCACTTAACTTACTAATACTTTCTTCGATTTTAGAACGATATTCATTTTTTAATTTATCTTCTGATGCTTTTGCTTGAACTACTTCATTTTTATATTTTCTTAAATCGATAACATTTTTAATTTCTACATATTCATTATTATCATATTTAACAATATTTTGTGGTTGCTCAAGTTGTTTAACAGTTGATTTTATTTGATTTGTTAATGAAATTATTTCATCGGATTCGATGCTTAGAGCGATGTTAAGCAAACGATATAAAGCTTCATAGTCATTTAAATTCTCGATTTTATTATATAAACTTGTATATGTTTTAATATATGCAGGTGTAGTAAGTTTTTTTAGCATATTTAGGATTAATTCTTTTAACGATTCTTTACGTTCTGATTCGGATGTATATGCATCTGTAACATCTGCTAAGAATACTCTTAATTTTGGTATGCTGTTTGCTTTCAAAAGACTTACTTCATTATATAAACTGATGTGATCAAGGTTTTCTAAAAGTGGCATATAGTTATGAATCTGAGTTTGTAATTTTGTCTTTTCAACCGATTCTTTGCTTAATATTTCATCTAATTTATCATTTAAAGCGATTAAAGAATTTAAATTTGTTGTTTTATGAAACTTATCAGAATATATTTCGATGTTTTCTGGTTCTTCTAATAAAGCAACCTTAGCAACAATTTGTTTTCTTAGATTTTCCTTTTGCACATCTTCACTATGTTTTGCTGCTGCAACTTTTGCTTTATAAACTCTTAGATCTTCTAGATTATCGATGTTAGCGAAATTCTTGGTATTATAGGTAAAAATATGCTCAAAGTCTTCTAATGAATTTAATAAATCACTGATTTGTTCTTTTAACAAACGAACTTCACTGTGTTCAGAATCATATACTTCAGAAATTTTTGCATACAATGCTTCATAGTAGTTAAGTTGATTGATTTGGTTGCTGTGATGGTATTTTTTGTTATATAAAATAATGTTATAGTTATCTTCTAAACCTCTTAGTTTATTTTCAATTAAGGTTTTTAATTCTGTTTTTCGTTGTTTTTCACTTTGTAAAGCATTAGAGGTATCTGTATAATACTCTCTTAAATCATTTAAATTAGTTAGTTTCAATAAATTGTTTTCATTATAAACAACTATATGATTAAAGTCTTCTAATTGTGGATATAATGATGTAATTTTAATTCGTAATTGCTCTCTTTCTTGTTCTTCTTGTTTTAAAACATCAGAAAGTTTAGCACTAAGTGGAGTGTAATTTATGAGTAAATCGCTGTTTTGCGAATTAGCATATTTTTCTGTATATGTTTGTATATTTTGCGAATCTTCTAGCTTTGCTAATTGTGAATCAATCTGTGCTTTAATTCTTGCTTTTTCTGCTGCTTCCTGTGCAAGTGCTATATTTAATTCATCTAAGAAATTTTGTAAATCTCTCTTACTGGTAGTTGTAAACAATCGTTTAGCATTTAATTTAATAATATGCTGCGCTTCTTCTAAGTGTGGTAATTTTTCTTTAATTTCTTCACGGATGTTAAACTTAATTGTATCTTCGTTGATAACATCAACTAATGCATCATTAAGAGCATGCAACGAATCAATATGTGTATTTTGATTTAATTTATGAGCTCATTTGATAAAGGTGTCAAAATCGTGCAATTTAGCAATTTTGTCTGCTGTTTGTCCAAATAACTTGCTAAATTCACTTTCTTCAACTGCTGATTCAGCATCAATTTTGGTTTTAAACGATCTTAAATCATTTAATTCCTTAGAGTTTTTAATGCTGCGATATTCAGTGTTTAATGTAGCAATTTGATCAAATAATCTTAACTTACTTAATACAGTTTCAATGTGATCTTGAAGTTTTTGTTTTTCATGTGTTTCTTCAGCATACATATTATCTGTTTCTTTTAATAATTCACGAAGTTGGGTTAAAGTGGTAGCAGTTTGCAATTTATCTTTAACTTTCTTGATATTACCTTGATCTTGCAATTTTGCTAAAATCTCATTAATTTTTGCTTTTAACTGTTTTCTTTCAGTCTCTTCAGTTTTTAATGCTTGATCTATTTTATAATCTAAACCAAAATAACTATTTAGATTAGGATTTTTTTCAACTTTTGTATTTAAATCATTGAAGCTCTTGATATTATCAGGATCTTCTAATTTTGTTAAATTAGTCTTTATGTTATTTTTATATTTTTCTTTTTCTGAATTCTCCTTAGTTTGAGCTGCTGTTACTTTATTTAATAATTGTTGTAAGTTGCTTTGTCCGTTTGTTCGCGATAAAACATCCATATTATATTTACTAATATGATCAAAGTCTTCTAGTGATTCAACAATCTTTTTGATTTTTTCTCTTAAATCATACTCTTTTTGATCTTCTGCTTTAGCATTATCTACCTGGGTTTTCAATGCTCTTAAAGCATTTAACTCAGTTGTATTCTTACGTTTTAATGCTAAATTAATCGCATTATTAAAATCATGGAATTTTAACAACTCATCTATTATTTCCTTGTGTAACTTATCCTTTTCTTCATCTTCTTTTTTAATTAAATCTTGTGCTTCGTTATTTAATTCACGCAATTTATTTAAATCAGATGTAACATTGGGTTTTTTGGTTGTTATAGTCGTTTTATGAGTTGCATCTTCGAGTTGATTAGCAAGTGTATCAATATTATTTGATAACTGCTGACGCATTTGTTCTTCTTGTTGCAATGCTTGATCAAGGTCAGTTTTTAATGCTCTAAAATCATTTAAATTATTGGTTTTCTTAGCATAATCAAATTGGTGTTTATAAGTATCTAAATTGTTTTTATCTTGTAATTTCTTTATATTTTCTTCTATTTCTTTTTTAAGAGCTTCTTTTTGTGCTGCTTCTTCTTTTATTTCCTGTTTAACTTGATCTAAGAGTATTTTCAAACTAGTTGAATTTTTATATTCGTTTAATTGATCATAAATGCTATTTATAGTATTTTGATCATTAAGTTTTGGAACTTCAATTGTTTTAATTTCAGAAATTAAGTGTTGTTGTAATGTTTCTTCAGCAAATTGTGCATAAACTTCTTTGTCTAAATTACGCAATTCAACAAGTTTTTTAGCCGAATCCATTTTTGCTTTCAATTTTTGCTTTTCTGTTGCGTTTGTTAATTTATCATAATCTTCTTTAATCTTTGCTTTTAGCCGCTCTTTTTCTTGTTCTTCTTTTGCAACTTGTGATTTAACATTAACAAATAACTCATCGAGATCTTTTGGCTGTGTAGTTTTAATAAAATCATCACTTAACAATGAACGATTAATCGGGTCCTCAAGTTTTTTTGCCTCTTCTAGTGCTTTTGCACGCACCGATTCAAGTCGTTCTTCTTCTGCATTAACTGCATCAATATGTTTGCTTAGTTTTTCTAATTCAGCAATGGTGTTTGAATTTGCTAATGATGCACGATTTGATAATTGATTATCAGGATACATTAAATGATCAATTTTATCTTTTATTTCTTGCTTTAATTGTTCTTTTTTAGCGTGTTCTTGATCTAAAAGTTCTTGTGCTCTTTCTCTTAAAACACGCATGTGTGGAAGTTTTGTATCAGTTGTTTTTTTGTTTTCTATTTCTTGACGGTTATTATCTAATTCTAACTTGTTATATAACTGATCAATTTGGTTTGTTAATGAATTCTTTTCGAATGTCTCATCTTTTATTCTTTGTTCAGTAGCACTTTTGGTTTCTCTTAATTTAATTAAATTATTAGATGTGTTTGCTAAATCAGTATCAACTTGATTTTGATTTTCAGGATCTTCAAGTTGATTTTTAAGTTTAGCAATCTCTGCTCTCAATTCAGATTTTTCTTGTGTTTCTTTATTTATTAGAAGTTGTGCTTGATTTTTAGCATTATTAAGTTGTTCAATTGTGCTATTTTGATTATACATATTATTAACTTGTAATTGATGCTCTGATAAATCAAGTTGCGATACACTTTGCTCTATTTCGCTACGAAGTTGTGCTTTTTCAGCATTTTCAGCATCTAAGCGAGCTTGTACCTGAGGTAAAAAATCGCGATAATCATTTAAGTTTTTGCTTGATAAATTATTTAAAAACTCATTAACAAAGCTTTGATTTTCAGATTTCTCTAATTTTGAAAGAATGCTTCTTATTTTGTTTTCAGTGTCTTGTTTTTCGTGATTTTCTGCTGCTATTTGATCATTCATCTCTGATTCTAATGCATAAACAGAGTTAACATTTAAATTCTTGGTATTATATAAATTCTTAAGTTTTTGCAACTTAGCATCTAAATAAGAATGTTTATTTACATCTTGAATTTGTGCTAGTAAGTTAGGAAGTTTTGTAGAAGTGTATGTGGCACGAGCATTTTCTTCGCTATCCACTGCAGCTTGAACTTTTATTTTTAATTGATCAAGTCCGACTTTTTGAGTTGCTGCTAATAACTTGTCATTATATTTGACAACATTATTATAATCTTGAAGCGAATTAAGTAGTTGTGTAATATCATAACGTTTTTGATCTTCATCTGCAATTTCAATTAATTGGTTATTAAATTCTTCGAGTTTTAATAAATCAGTTATCGGATGATATTTTGCTTCTTGCTCATCAGCAATCTTTTGATTATGCATATTAGCAAGTAGTTTTTTAATATTATTATTTGCTTGATCGCGACGATGTATTTCGGAAGCTTTCGTTTCTTGTGCTTGCTGTAAAATACTTTCAATTGTTGATCTGCCACGTAAATCATCAATTGCTTTTTCTTGATATTGACTTTGATTTTTGTTTGCCGGATCTTCTAAAGTCGCTACAACTTGCTTAATTTGTGCTTTTAAAGCGAGTTCTTCAGCTTCAGTTGCAACAGCAGAATTTACATCATTTAATAAAGTTTGTAAATTAGCAATGCTGCTAGTGGTATTAAGTTTATTTTGAAAACTACTTTGATTTTCTGGGTAAGTTAATTTAGTGATTGCATTAAGAATTTGTTTCTTTAAATCGGATTTTAGATTATCTTCTTCTTGTTTAAAGTTATTTATCTTAGTTTTAAGTGTTTCTAAAGAATTAATAGTATGTGATGAATTTAAATCATTATCAACTTCTTGGATATGGTTTGTTTGCTCTAATTTAGATTTAATTGCTTGAATTTGATTAGTTAAAAGTGCTTTTTGTAGATTTTCATTATTTAAAAATCCTTGTGCTTTGTTTTTTAATGCAGTTAACTGAGCAACAGATAAATTAGCATTATTCAATTCATTTTGAACATCTGATTTATGATTTTGTAATTCTAATAATGCAAGTGTTGAATTAATTTGGTTTCTTAATTCGGTTTTTTCTGTATTAACTAAATTTTCTGCTTGTGTTTTCAAGTTTTCAAGAGCATTAATTTGAGAAGTAGATGATAAATTATTTCTAATTAATTCCTTGTTTGAATCTTTTCCTAATTGATCAATTAAAACATTAATATCATTTTTTAATTGTTGAGTTTGTTGCTCTTCGTCACGAAGATATTGTTCAGCAGTTTGTTTTAGTGTTTCTAATGTAGGAATAGTTGCATTTTGTCTTTGATTAGTAATAGGATTGATATGATTATCAAGTTGTAATCTTGAAACTAAATTATCTAATTCAGTATTTAACGCTACTTTTTTAGCATCTTCTTGTGCTTTTAGATTATCAGCTTGTATTTTTAAACTTTGCAATTGTGCAATTGTTTGTGAAGTAGGTAAAGAATTATTAATGGTATCTTGGTTATTTTGAATTTCCAATAAACCTGCTGTATGAGTTATATCTGAACGAAGTTGAGCTTTTTGATTATCTTCACTAGTTTTAAATTCATTAGCTTTTTGTAATAATTGCTCTAGTGCTGCAACAGTATCTGAACTAGTTAAGCCTGTATTAATTTCATTTTTATGAGTTTCTAGTTCTAAATTTGTTAAAACAGCATTAATTTGTGCTTTTAGCTTTTCTTTTTGTTCTTGTTCAATAGTTTCTTGAATTTTCTTTTCTAATCCGATAAAGAAGTTAAGGTTATCAGTGGTTTTTAACTTATTAAATTTATCAGTATATAAAGTAATGTTTTCTTGTTTGGTAAGTTGTCTAATTTTTTCATCTATTTGAACTTTTAACTCTTGTTTTAAATGACTTTCATTATTTACAGCAGCAGATGAATTAGTATACATTTTTTCAAGTGCCGACACACCACGAGTTTTCTTTAAGGTTTTTTCATTATATAAAATTAAATTTGAAAAATCCTCTAGGTTAGTAATATTTTGTCTGATTAAAGTTCTTAAATTATTTTCTTGTTCATCAATTTGTTTTTGCTGCTCTACTTTGGTTTTTAAAGAGCGAAGTTGCACTAAATTAGTTGTTGTTTTTAATTCTTCTGATAATGGTTTTGTGTTTTCGCTATCATAAAAATTACTTAAAAGGCCCTTTATTTGTGTTTGTAAATCAGTTTTTTCTCTTTGTTCTTGAGCTAACATCTCTTCAGATTGAGTTTTAAGATGCTGTAGACTATATAATAAAGTTGTTTTAGGTAATTTTTCAGTTAATGTATTAATATGTTCAGGGTCTTCAGATAATGTTTTATTATGTTCAATTTGTTGTTTTAGTTGTGTCTTTTGATTATTTTCACTTATATATTGAGCATTAATTTCATTATATAAAGATTGTAAGACATTTGTATCTGCAAATTCATCAAATTTATTATGTAACTTAACTGACTCAGGGATATCTTCTAATTTTGTCAATTCTTCTTTGATCTTCTTTATCAATTCATTTTGTTTATTCAAATCAGTTAATCAAGTTTGTTTTATTAATGCTGCTTTTTTATTTAAAATATCACGATAAAATGCATCAACTTGGTGTTGACTTAGATTTTCTGGGTGTGTAATTTGACTTTGCACACTTGATATTTTATTTTCATATTCTTGATATGATTCAGATGTATATACAATCGGGTTATTTAATGCTTTATTGGTAATTTCGTGTTGCACTAAAGTAAGATCAACCTTTTTATTATAGTGATCTCTTGCATAAATTAATGCATCTTTAATAGCATCTAAACTTGCTTGTGTATATGATTGATCTTTACTTTGATTTCCTTCTGTAATTTGTTTTAAAGCATTAGTAGCAGTAGTTTTTCAATGTAAAAATTCATTTTTAGATGCTTCAGTTCATAAATTATAATCACTCGGATCAACTTTATTAACTTCATTTTGTAAAGCTGTTTTATCGGTAGATACCGATGCAACTTGCACTGGATCAAAGTCATAAACTTCTAGTATCTTAGGTCTTTTAGTTTCTCAAGCAATTTTAATTTGCACAACTTTTTGATTTTGAGGTAGGATAAATTCATTAAGGTTGTTAGTTAATGTTCCTAAGAGATGGAAGGTGTTTGTTTCATTTTCGTTACGATAATATACCTTTGCAAGCGAATTACTTTCAATGGTTAAAATACGTAAATGTTTATTAATAAGTGACTTATCATCGATGGTATAAATTAATTCACCGTTTTCTTGTTTTGGTTGATAATAAGTACTTAAATCCTTATCATGAAGAAAATCTAATTTACTATCATCGGTTGGTTCATATTTAGTTCCTAAAAAATAGTTACTAGTATAGTTAGGTTGTTGGATTTTATTATGATTTACGACTATTTCATTGATTTTAAGTTTTTTATTGCTTGGATAATTAGCTTTTATTAAAATCTTGATATATCTAGCTTTTTGATTTGAAATCGAATCGTTTCCTCAATATTTAAACCCTGGATAACGATGGTCATTGATAAGTTTAGGATTCACAGCATATTTAGAATCGTAAGAACCAGTAGCGACATTTTTTAATATTGTTGTTGAATCAGCATCGGTAGTAGTATCTCCGATACTAAAAACAGTGTGTCAAGAACTTTTATCAGATGAAACTTGTACATCCATATCCCTTGGATAATCAGATGTATCATCTTGAGTATATAAACGTAGAGATTTTATATCTGTTTGACGACCTAAATCGTAAATAATATAATTATTTGCATTAATATTTGGACCAAATTGATCGTATGTAAAAACCGAACCATCTAGTTCATTATTTCGTTCTGTTTGTGGATTTTGTGTGATATCTGTTGAATCAAATTTTGGATTTAAAGCAAGGTTTTCTACTGTAACAGTTATCTTTTTAAAACTTAAAGTTAAATCCGAACTTCCTGAGTTAAATAAAGCAATATAGCGGGCTTTAGTGTTTGCAGCAATAGTATCTGATGCAGCATCAACTCATTCATAACCATTATCAGAATATTGTAATTTTAATGCATTAGAATTAGCGGTTGAATTGTCATATTCTTTATTAAATGTCTGAATATTTTGAATTTTACTTAAATCTAAACCGATTCTCTCGTTTGCTTTTAAGGTAATATCTTGCTTTTCTTCAGGACTTTTTTGATGGTATAACTCAAATGTATCGTATCCATCATATTTAGCAAGCAAATCATTAACTGCTGCATTTTCACTATAAACATAATCAGTACTGTCTTGTTTATTTTCTGTGAATGCAATGGTATTAATATTAAATCCAAAATTTTCT
The DNA here is from genome assembly GCF_054353815.1 of Mycoplasma sp. AC1221. Classification (NCBI taxonomy): domain Bacteria; kingdom Bacillati; phylum Mycoplasmatota; class Mollicutes; order Mycoplasmatales; family Mycoplasmataceae; genus Mycoplasma; species Mycoplasma sp. AC1221. The sequence continues at coordinate 21,277 of NZ_JBTHHH010000002.1, forward strand.
GCTTTTAAGGTTCTTAAACGAAGTCCTGTAACGGTTCCAAAATTATCTGCTTTTGAAATATTAATCGTAATATCATCACCAGATAAATCATATGTTCTTCAAGGAATATAAACATTATTGATTTTCTTTTCTATACTTATTTGGCTGGTGCGATCTCCTGCTCCTGGATTTTGATCATTGACATATTTATATAACAAACGAATTGATTTAAGATTTTTTGGATTTGAAAAATTAATATCAAAACCATCATTTTGACTTAATGAACCACCTGTTGATGTCGCTTTTAATCAAGCGAATGTGTGATCATCACCATCAAACATTAAATTTGGTCCTTTATTATCGTGTATTAACAAACGATTAATATCAGCAGTAGTATAGTTGTATCTATCATTATTAGTTAAAAATACTCTTATTTCATCTATACGTCATCAATGCTGAACCTCTGATGTGTTTTTAATTCTAAAATCTTTTGCATGTGCATATCCTGTTACAACTGTTGAATTTTCATCTCATTTTAAATGAGCTGAACCAAATTGCTTTCATTGTCTACTGGTATCTTTTTCATCTTCATCTTTATATTCGATGATTGCATCTTGTGGTAAATCAGTTGCAGAATCAAATGATTGGTTAATATAAATATGTGAAACTCATTGCTTTTTATCTAAACTAAAACCTACTGTAGCATCCCTCGGAATGTTTGCACCAACATTAACATCACTGCTTCCTTGTTTACCTTGAACCACCTTGGTAAATGCAGCACCTGTTGAATCTAAATCATCAAACATTTTATCAGTGCTTTTGTTTTGATAAACAAGATACATTAAATTAGTAGTATTATCAGCATTATAACTAACATTTGAATATCTTTCTCATGTTTTATTTGATGTTAATTCACCTGAATTAATAACGAATTCTTGTAAACGAACTCATTTTTGTCTAGGAGTAGTATCATTGTTTATTAATCTTACTTTTGTTACATTTGCTATATTTTGATTATTTAAAACAATCGGATTATATTGATTTGCAGATGTAACATTAACATTTCAACCATTTACATCAGTTCAAGTACTATTTGTAGATGTTTGATATTGAACTTTTGCATTTATAAAGTAATCTTCACGCAGTCCTAAATATTTCACTTGTAATGATTTAAGGGTGATTGGTTGATTAAATTCAACACCAAAATAATCATTTTGATGTAATTGTCCACTACTATTTTTTAAAATAACTTGATACGGGTTTCCTTTGTAAAAAACTGTATCGGTTCCACCTTTACCCAGGCTATCTTGACGTTGTAAATTAGTTATAAATGTTTGTGTCAATTTTATAGGCGGGATAAAAAGTGATGATTCAATTCTTGGTTTCAATCAAGAAACTAATCATTCTAAAAAAGGCATCAAATGTTGACTACCCACAATAGCATCATATGATTGTCCGTTATAAGTAATTTTATGAGTAGTTTTCAACTCATTAAGTAATTCTATTCCACGATTATAATAACTGATAAAGTCTTTGCTGCTATTTTCTTGTTTTTTAATCACAGATAAAAGAAGAACTTTTGCTGTTTGTGAAAGATTTATAAATGTATCAAGATAAACCGACATTTCCTTGCTAAATTCAGCATTTTGTGATGTTTTAAGAATACTTGCTGCTTTTTCAAGATCATGAAAATCTGTAATCAATGCTTCTGCTTTTGTTTTATCAAAATGATTCGATGCTAAATTTGTTTTAAAAGCATCTATTTTAGTTTGGATTTCTTCGGATTCATTGATACTTGGATAATTACTAATATCTGGTTTTTTAATATGTTTAGAAAGTTTTAAATATGATTGAGTTTCAATATCAAAAATATTGCTTTTATTAAGTGCATTAGAAAATGCTGCTTGATAAATATTATTTATTTCAGTATCATTTCTTCAGATCTTTCATCCAAAATTCGCAGCAGCAAATGCAGCAATTTTTGATGCTTGTGCATGTTGCATCGGATTAATTAATACACCTTGCAAGTTGTCTGCTGTTACATCAGTTCCAAAAAATTCTTTATAACCACCTAATATCAGTTGTGCAGGTGCATCTGAATTATTTGGTCAATTAACTCATGCAACAGGGGTTTTGTTGGTTGTAGTTTTAAATGTTGTTAAAGATGTATTATGTACCCCTGCATAAGCGCCAGTTGCTGAATTAATTATTTCAACTTCTGACGGAAAATTAGCATAAGGGTTTGATGTTATAGTAGAATTTCTATTAGCAGGTGCATAAATTAAATTAGTACTTAAGTCACTCGTAGTTTGTTGTTTTTCTTTTAATCAAATAATTAAATCATTTAGTATTTTTGTTTCATATGTCACTTGTTGCGAAGTATTTTCAGAAAAGGGTTGATTTTCTGCAAATAAACCAAATTTTCTTATCCCTGCTGTAATAAGTTGTTCAAATTTAGTTTTTATCTTTAATAAACTTTCATCGTAGTTTGCAACTGTGATTTTATCATTTGAATCAAAAGGATCAAGCATATAAACTAAATTTATTTTAGTTTTCTTGGATTCTTGGATTAACTTTGAAAATTTATTTGTAAGTTCATCAGATGTATATTCTGTTTTTCATTGATCTTTTGTTTTTTGATCATCTTTATCAAAGTATAGATATGAGTTAAGTTTATAATAACTTCCTCATTTCATAAAATCTATTTTTGCATTTAAATCTCATGGTGTCCCGTTATTATAACTAAACACTCCACGAAGTTTTACATCTGAATAATCTTGAATATTAAATGTTTCAATTTGATCACCATCAAGTTGATTAAGAATATGTCAAAAAGTTGTGGCACCATAAAATGCTGCTGTGTTATTTTTTGCTAACAAAGTAATGTAATTACGTTTTGAAGATAAAATATATGAATCATTATGTGATTTTAAAGATGCGTTAAAATCAAGCCCTAATAAACTTGCTTTTTTATCAATATATGTATCGGTGTTGTCGGTTGTTCCAATTAAAATGTTTGTTTTACCATCACTATCTTTAAACGAACGACTTTCAGTAACAGTTAAATTTCTTAATTGTAAAGCTTCTTTAATTCTTGATTTAACTGCTTCATCAATTCCTTTTTCAAAAACTAAATTAACTTCTTTAGATAATAAATATTTTTTATTATCTACATATGTTATAGATTTAACAGTTGGAAAAATTTGATATATTTTATGATTGCTTGAATTATTTGGTTGTTGATTTGTTGCACTAGCAGTAGATACAGTTAATCCTACTGCCGCAGCAGCTGTTGCTGTTAAAACAAGTTTATATTTCTTTAATCGCATAAATTACCTCTATGTTAGATAATTAAAACACCAAAATTATTTTCTTGGTTAAATTAAGGTGTTTAATTATTTTCAAAATTTTCATTGTATATAATATGTAATATTATATAATAATTTAAATTTATATATCACTATTTCTTAATTTATTTATAATAAAAATAAAAAAAAAATAATTTTTTATGAAAAAAATATCAACATTTATATATACAAAAATATATTTATTTTTATCATAAAAAAACCAGTTAAATATTCTTGTATTTTTTACTTTTTTTATTGATGAATTAATATTAAATTTCTTCATTTTAAATAAGATTTTAAACTAAGAAAATTAACAATATAATCCTCTTTTTATTTAAAACTATAATAAGAAAATAAAATATAATATTATTTTAGGAGAACGATGAAGCGATTTTTAAGTGGGATTAAACCAACAGGTAATTTAACATTAGGAAACTATATCGGTGCAATAAAAAATTTTATTAATCTACAAAATGAATTTCAATCACTGGTTTTTGTAGCAGATTTACATGCTTTAACAACTGGTGCAGTTGATCCAAAAGAACTACGTCAAGCACGAAAAAGTATTATTGCAATGTATTTAGCATGTGGATTAAATGCTGATAAAACTATTATATTTTATCAATCGGATGTCTATGAACATACCTTATTGCAATGACTTTGTACTTCTGAAACCACAATTGGTGAACTATCTCGTATGACTCAATTTAAGGATAAATCACAAAAACTTAAACAAGGTAATGGTACTGAAAAAATCCCATCAGGACTTTTGATGTATCCTACATTAATGGCTGCTGATATTTTGCTTTATAACCCTGATTTAGTCCCTATTGGTGAAGATCAAACACAACATCTTGAATTAACACGCAAAATCGCTGATAAACTTAATAAAAACTATAAAATGGATTTTAAAATCCCTGATGCATATATCGCAAAAGTTGGTGCAAGGATTAAATCTTTAAGCAATCCAAATGTAAAAATGTCTAAATCTGAAAGTGAAAGTGACAAAGGTGTTATTTACTTGCTTGAAGATCCACAAAGCGCTTATAATAAAGTTCTAAAAGCTGTAACTGACTCAGAAAACAAAGTATATATTTCTGAAGACAAACCTGGAATATTAAACTTATTAAACATCCATGCAGCATTAAATAATATTACTTTGCAAGAAAGTGCAAAAATGTTTGAAAATGCAAATTACAAAGAATTTAAATCTGCTGTGGCTTTAGATGTGAAAAATCTATTAATTAAAATTCAAACAAATTATCACGATGCTTTGATGAAAGTTGATTTAGTAGCAGAGCAAGGAGCAATTCAAGCTAAAGCAATAGCAAAACCAATCATAAACAAACTAATGCAAAATATGGGATTTAACGGAGAAAACGATGAAAGCAGATAAACATTTAAACCATACTACATCACATTTACTAGCAGCAGCAATTTTAAAATTATATCCAAATACTAAATTAGGTTTTGGTCCTGCAACTGATGAAGGTTTTTATTATGATTTTGAATTTTTAGAACCTTTTTCAGATACTCAATTAGCTAAAGTTGAAAAAATGATGAAAAAGCTCGCTGCAAGAAATTTAATTATGCAGCAAGTATCTATTGATGAATATGATTTTATAGACAAACCATATAAAAAAGAATTATATAATGAATTAAAAGCAGCAGGAAAAGATATTACTTTTTATGCATTAAAGGACCCACAAAATAATGAAACTATTTTTGTGGATTTATGTGCTGGTGGACATATTGAAAATACTAAAAATATCAAACATTTTAAACTTTTAAACCTTGCTGGTGCATATTGAAGAGGTAATTCTGATAACATCCAACTTACTAGAATTTATGGTACATCGTGAGAAAATGCTGAACAACTTAATAATTATTTAGCCCTTTTACAAGATCGCAAAGAAAGAGATCACCGTAAAATTGGTAAAGAATTAAAGTTGTTTATGTTTAATAAACTTGGTGGGCAAGGATTACCATTTTGATTGGAAGATGGAATGTATATTCATAATGAAATAAGAAATTTAGTATTACAAAATGATCGAAAATATGGATTTACCGAAGTTTTAACACCACATTTTGGAGAAAAACAACTTTACCAAATTTCTGGTCATTTAGAACACTACAAAGATGATATGTTTAAACCTATTAATATGGATGAAAATGAGCAACTTATTGCTCGTCCGATGACTTGTCCACATCATATCATATGCTATAGCAGTGAAAAACGCTCATATCGCGATTTACCAATTCGTTATAGCGAACAATCACAACTTTATCGTTATGAAAAATCAGGGGCTTTAACAGGATTAGAAAGAGTCCGTGGAATGCTACTTACTGAAGGACATCTTTTTGTAAGAAAAGATCAAATAGCATCGGAATTTAAATCAATGTATTCACTGATTAAGGAAACATTACAAGCATTTAAAATCCAAATTAGTTATGTTTCTTTATCACTTCGTGATAAAACAGATACTCAAAAATATTATAATGATGATCAGATGTGAGACGAAGCAGAAGCACAATTACGCGACGTGCTTAATGATTTAGGTGTAAATTATGTCGAAAAAGTCGCTGAGGCTGCTTTTTATGGACCAAAAATGGATATTCAAATTTTTACAGCACTAGGACACGAAATAACAGTTTCTACCTTGCAGCTAGACTTCTTGCTACCACAACGTTTTGATATCACATTTACTAATTCAAACAATCAAGAAGAAAGACCTGTTTTAATTCACCGTGGTTTAATCGGAACCTATGAAAGATTTGTTGCTATTTTAATCGAGCAAACAAAAGGAGTTTTACCTTTTTGACTGGCACCTAAGCAAGTTACTGTAATCCCTGCAACAAACCATAATGATGACATTGAATATGCAAAAGATATAAATGATAAACTTTTTGCTAACTTCATCAGATCAAAAGTAGATTTAAGAGATGAAAGATTAGCTAAAAAAGTACGCGAAGCACAAATGTCTAAATCGAAATTCCAAGTAATAGTAGGTGAAAAAGAAAGAATCACCAACCAAATTTCTTATCGCTCTTATGCAAGCGAACAAACTATTACAATAGGTTTAAAAGAATTTATGCAAATGCTTTTTAAACTAAAGGAAAACCGTGAATAAAAAGACTCGTAATTGATGAGTATTAGGTTTTAACATTTATTTTGTTGCAATAATTATTTTTATAGTTATTTTTAGTGGTAAAGTGGTTCCTTGAAGGATAATAACTAATTTTGTCGTTCCAGGATGAGCATTAATTGTGCTTTCTACATTGGTAACTATTTTTACCTTAATTCCTGTATTTTTACTTATTTTTTATAAAAAATATAAAGCATATCATTTTCAGTATTTAGTTATGGTTTTAGGTCTTTCTCTAACAATAGCATGAGTTCCAAGTGCTTATAATGAAAATAAGGATTTGCAGTGATCGTTATACCAATATGATACTATTCCTGTATTCTTTATTTATGTTTTATTTTACTTTTTAGCTTCTTATTATATAAATCCTAAAAACATTGAAAAACTTCGTAATAAATACTTGAATAAACAAAAGAAAACATCGTAATATTACGATGTTTTTAATCTGGGATATCACACCCATTAAATGGTTCAAAATCAAAATAAATCTTCTTTAATGCTTGTTTTTTATCAGTATCCTTTAATATATCAAATTCTTCTACTAGCACTAACAAATCTTTTGTTGAACCATCAACATAAGCAAGTCTAAAAATCTGTTTTGCTTGCTCTAGAATGTTTTCTGCTTGTGAATTTGCTTGATACTCAAAGGTAGCATCGAGTTCAAACAACTCTTTTATCTTTACGAATGCTTGTTCTCTTGTGAGATTTTTACCAATATAATTAAAGTCTTTCAAATAATAAAACATATAAAAAATGAAACGATATAACGGTTTTGAAAAACCTGCATTTGAACGGTAATTATTTCAAGTTACTTCGTGATAAACTGGATTATTTTTATCAACTTCGATAGCAAACACTTTTAAAAAAGCATTGTATACTGAAACAACATCCACAGAGCGGATTTGGATGACATCAATGTCATCTAAAATATCTTGATATGTATACATTATTCTCCTTTTTGCAGCTCAAACATCATATCTCGCAACTGAATAGCACGCTCATAATCTTGTTGCTTTGCTGCTGCTTCCATTTGTTTTCTTAATTCTTTAATCACATCATCTTTTTTAGCAAATTGATTTTCTTTGGTTTGTTTTTTCTTTCTTAAAATTAAATCTATTGCTCCTTGCATCCCGTCAGCATAAATAGAAGGTGGTATTGCTTTTGTGATTGTTTTAGGAGTTATATTATGAATTTTATTATATTCAAGTTGTTTTTGTCTTTTTAACTTGTTGTCATCCAAAGTAATTTGGATTGCTTCGGTAATATTATCCGTATATAAAACAGCCTGTCCATTTGCATTCCGTGATGCGCGTCCGATAATTTGGATTAATGATGAGGCAGTTCGCATAAAACCTTGTGAACCAGCATCTAAAATTAAAACTTTTGATACTTCTGGAATATCAATTCCTTCACGTAGTAAGTTAATTCCGATTAAAACCTCGATTTGTCCGATACGTAATTTACGAATCAGTTCGTTTCGTTCAAAGGTATTGAATTCCGAATGAATATATGCCGCCTTTATACCAAGTGAAATAAGATATTCCGTAATCTTTTCTGAACTTTCTTTAGTAATAGTAATTACAACAGTTTTACCACCACTTTGTCGTTGCTGAATAATAGTATCATGAATGTCCTGAATTTGGTTTACGGTGGATTTAATCACCACCTCTGGGTCAGTTAAACCTGTTGGTCTAATAAACATCTTAGTTACATTATTTTGTGCCTTATTTAGCTCGTATTCAGCAGGAGTTGCTGAAATATAGATTTTAAAAAAATCAAAATTATTTTCAGTTTCTTCAAACTTCAAAGGGCGATTTTCTAATGCAGATGGAAGTCTAAAACCATAATCTACCAAGGTTTGCTTTCGCGAATGATCCCCTTTATACATTGCATTAAGTTGTGGAATAGACATATGCGATTCATCGATGAAAACCAACGATTCAGGGGGGAAATAATCTAAAAGTGTGTATGGTCGCTCACCAAAAGTTCTACCATCTAAATACATTGAATAATTTTCTATCCCTTTGCACATCTTAAATTCAGATAACTCATCTAAATCATTGCTAATTCTTTGATTCAGTCTTTGCGCTTCCAGCAGTTTGTTTTCTTTATAAAAGTCAGCAAGCCGTTGATGTAATTCAGAACGGATTTTAGGGATAATTTGATCATATATGCTATCATCGGTTGCATAAGCATCTCCGGGAACTAGCACAAAGATTTTCTTTTTTTCAATTACATGTTTATTTAAAGCATGAATAATAGCTATTTCTTCAATAATGTCATCAAAAAAACTAACTCGCACAGCAACTTCTTCATTATCTGATGGTCTGATGATAACTTCATCACCTTTAACAGAAAATTCACCAGGCTTTGCTTCAACATCGTTTCGGTTGTATAAAATTTTAATAAGTTTATAAATAAAATCTTTTTTGCTTATTTGCAATCCTACATAGAAACGATAAAAAGATTCGCGGTATACATCTGGATTTAATGCACCATAAATTGCACTAACTGATGCTACTACAATCACATCTTTGCGAGTAATCAATGAGTTTATTGCACTCAATCGCATTACTTCAATTTGCTCATTTGTACGCGAATCTTTTTCTATATAAGTATCTGTATTAGGTTTGTAAGCTTCAGGTCTAAAGTAATCAAAATATGATATATAGTATTCAACAGCATTATCAGGAAAGAAGTTTTTTAATTCAGAATAAAGTTGACTAGCTAAGGTTTTATTGTGCGATAAAACTAAAACAGGTTTATCAAACTCTTTAATCACATTTGCTATTGTAAAGGTTTTTCCAGAACCAGTGACACCGTGAAGCACTTGATGTTTATGGTGCTTGTTTATGCCGTTCACAAGAAATGATATAGCCTGTGGTTGATCACCAGATGGTTGATACTGCGCATTTAATTTGAAGATACTCATATGATTTTATTATATCACATTTGCTAAAAACTATAATTAGCATAGAAAAAATGCATAAAAATGCACTTTTTTGCTATTCTTGCTCACTTGTATATCTTTCAACTTCATAAGCACAATCATCAATCACTGATTCAACTTGATCAAAACTATCAATAATGCAACCAGCGGCGCGTTCATGACCACCACCGCCTCATTTTAAGGCTACATTACGAACTATTGGACCATTTGAACGAAATTCAACACGCACCCTACCATCTTCTTCTTCTAAAAATTGCACTCAAATCGGAAACCCTTTGATATTAGCAATCGAATTTACACGCAATGAACCTTGAGAAGTTTTTCCATATTTTTTTGTGGTAAGCAAGTCATTTTGAATGTATGCTACCCCTTCGCGAGTTTTTAAAGTAGACATCAATCAGGCATTAAATTTTAAGTCTTCCAAGGTTGTTTGAGATAAATTCTTATGAATAAAATCTGCATCTAATCCTGCTTGATATAAATGTGCAACTAAATTAAAAGTCCTTGCACAAGTGTTATTATATAAAAAGCGTCCTGAATCGGTATAAATCCCTAAATATAAATAATTAGCAGCCTTTGGTGTTATTTTTCAATTGCTTTCAACTGCTAATTCAGTTACCATTTCATCAGCGGCTACATATGTTGAATCAACCCATCTAATAGCATTTTCCGCTAAATCATCTTCATTAGGATGGTGATCTATCCTAATAACTTGAGCAAACAAGTTTTTATCTAAAACATCACTAAATTCAATTCTCTCTTTGAAATTAGCATCCACAACAATCCCAAGTGATTTTGCCAAGATTTCATCATTAGGGATCAAATCGTGTTCAAAATTCATAAACTTAAAAGCATCTTGATGGTCACCAATTGCATAAACCATCTTATGTGGGAAGTTATCTTGAATTAACTCTTTTAGTGCAAATTGTGAACCTAGACAATCTCCATCGGGACGAATATGATGGAAAATAACTATATTGTCATATTTTTCAATTGCATTTTTTATATCTGTTAAATTACCTACTCGCATTTTTCCTCTCAATCACTTATGCTTTGATTCAAGTCCTTTAAAACATCATTAACTTGGTTTCAGTTTTCTAATGTAATTCCTGCTGCATTATCGTGTCCACCACCATTATATTTGTTTGCAACAACATTTACTAACGGTCCACTTGAACGTAATCTACCACGTATTCTACCATCTTCAAGTTGGATAAATAAAGCTCAACATAAATTATTTTCAATATTTGCTAACTCATTGACATATAATGCTGCCTGTAAGGAATTGATTTCAAATTCATTTAAAAAATCTTGTTTGATTTCATAATATAAAACTCTGTTTGATTGTTTGAATTCTGAAAGAATTTTACCAATTATTTTTATATCTTTTAAACTTCTCTTACTTAGTTGTCTCAAAATGTTTTGTGGATGGAACCCATTTTGCATTAAAAATGCTACAAGTTGATATGTTCGCTGCGATGTGTCAGGAAATAAAAAGCGTCCTGAATCTGTATTAATACCTAAATAAATATGTTCTGATGCACTCTTTGATACTTTTCAACCTGCATCATAAGCTAATTGCGCAATCATCTCAGCAGCCGCTACATAATGCTCATCAATTCAATTATATTCATAATCAATATCTGCTTCATTTGGATGATGATCAATTCTTAATCTTGCAGTAGTTAATTTTTGATATAAAAGTTCAGCACACTGAATCCGATCTCCACTTGATGCATCAACAACTATTGCTAATGAATTGTTAAAATCGATGTCTTCAATTTTATCAAAATCATAGTTCATAAAATCAAAAACGCCTACATTATCACCTACCGTATAAACTTTTTTATTTGGAAAGTTTGTTTTAATAAGTTCTTTTAAACCAAATTGAGAACCTAAACAGTCACCATCAGGACGAATATGGTGAAAAATAATTATATTTTCATATTTATTAATTGCATCAATTGCTACTTTTGAATTACCTATCTTCATATAACTCCTTACTGTGCTTTTTTATGTAATTATTTATTTTCTTCATCATCTGTTTTTTAAATTCATTAGTATTATATCCATCATTAAATATATTTAATAATTTCTTATAAATTTGTTCATTCGATAGATTATTTAAGTTGTTTTTAAATTTATTTAATTCGGTGTTATTAAAAACATCTGAATTTTGCATATTTAAAATCAAGTTATTAATTTTATCATTTATATCCTGTTTTGAAAGCATTAAATCACTCATAGTTATATAATACACATCTGAAAATGTAGTTAAAAAGTTAAAATAATTTTTTATTTTTAGAAAATCTGATTCATCCAAAATCGGTTCAAATGATAATGTTTTAAAAAACGATGTATCAATTGCCTGGAATATTTGTCTCATATCATCAAAAAATGGTCCAAAATATGCTATAAGTTCTTTTTGAACTTTTAACAGTTTTTCTCAATTTGACTGTATATTAGTCAAATTAGATTTTTCTTTAACATTTTGACTAATCAATTGCTGATATTTTTGCAATCTTTTATCAAGGTGATTATTAGAATTTACATCCTTTGCTAAATTATAAAATAAATTCTTTTTTCCTTGGTCTGCAAGTGCGATAAAACCTTGGAATTGATTATAAAAAATATATATATCAGAATTAATATCTCTTGGAAAATATTGTGAATTTATATATATAAAATGATTATACAATAATCCTTGTGATAATAAATTAAAATCCCCAAGATATAAAAAATCATTGGTTGTGTCTTTTAAAGAACGAAAACGATTCTCGTTTTCTCCGTGTATAAACTTATATTTTTCTAAAAAAGTTAATGAAGCAATACCTTGGTTTGAATCATTTATTTTCTCTAGTGGGATTATAGATAATTCGTTCTTTAAAAGATTAAATAATTTATGTTTTGCCTGTATCGATGCTGCAAATTTTGTTAAATCTTTTGCTGCAACTTCTCCGCTTCCTTGTCTTAATTGCTCAAATGTTTGCTTAAAAGAATTATCAAAATAGGCAACTAAGGCAAGTAAATATTTATATCTCGGATTATTTTCTTTTCTTGTATTAAGATAAAAATTATGAAAATCCTTTAGTTCAGATTCCGTGCTAATCGAACTACATGAAACAGCAGTCAAAAAAATTGATGGGAGTGAAAATCATAAAAGCAGTTTAAATTTCTTTTTAAACATATATATTAATTCTATCATTTTTTGGTTTTTTTTAATTAAGAATTTTTCTAAATTAACAAACTAGAATATGAATACTTCTAGTACTTATATCTTATTAACTGTGAAATTTATATAACTTCTGCTAAATTTTCCTTTTTGTTATTTCATTATTAATTATACTTTGATAAGCTTTGATATATATTTATATATGTCATTCCAACATAATACATAACAAGTTATTATCTAAAGTGACTATTTTCGCTTATTTTTTAATAACAAAAGAAAGAAAAAAATATATAATTGTAAAACTATATGATTATAAAAATTAGGGGGATTTATGGATAAAAAAGATAAATTTGTGCAATTTAGGCAAGAAGAAATTGCATATGCAATAGCAAAAGCAAAACAGAAACAACAAAAACAAATCTATAAAGAACAACAAAAACAACTCCCTTGAATTAAACGTGATTTAACAAAAAACTTATTTATCTCATTTTTAGTTTTAATTTTGATTATTGGTTTATTATTAATAGCATTCTTTATCGGTAAAACCTTATAGGAAGTTATCTTGGATGATGTAATTTTAGTATTATTAATAATTATTTTAATTTTATTAACTGTAATTATAATAATAATTTTATGACCTACCATACACACATTTTTTAGTTTAAAATTAAAAAAGAATAAATATGATAAACTCGGTAAAAGTAGTCAAATCCGTTTAATCAATCAGTTGCGAGAAACAGTTGAATATTTATCAAAACATAAAATAGGTGCATTAATTACCATTGAGAACACAGAAAATATTGATAATTTGAGAACTGATGGTGTTGTTTTAGATGCAAATATTTCTAGTTCTCTGCTTATTTCAATTTTTAACAAAGAATCTCCTTTACATGATGGGGCAGTAGTAATACGTGAAAATCGGATATTTTATGCTGCTACATTTTATAAAATTACAAGTAAATCAGTAAGTGCAGATTACGGTTCGCGTCATCGTGCTGCAATTGGTATTTCTGAACAATCTGATGCAGTTACAATTGTTGTTTCTGAAGAAAATGGTTCGATAAGGATTTTGAAACGTAGTAGCATTGAAGTAATCAAAATGAATGAATTTCAAGAACAATTGATTAAGTATCTTAAGGAGTAATTATGGAAAACAACACAGTTGAAATTACCCTTGCTACTCTTATTGGTAAACTTAAAATTTTAACAAAAGAAAAAAGTGTTAAGAAAATTCGGGATCTTGAAGAAGATACACCACACGCTGACTTCGCCAAAGCGGTTGAATCACTTCCTGATGAACATCAAATTTATATTTTGCGTATTTTAAAAACTGAAGAAGCTGCTGAGGTTTTTTCATACTTAGATGATGATGTAAAAATTAAACTTGTTAATTTATTTACTGATGACTTAGGACAAAAAGTTTTACAAGAAATCGAAACTGATGAATTAGCAGACATTTTAGAAGAATTACCAGCAAATTTAACTCGCAAAATTCTTTCACAGACACCTAAGGAAAAAAGAGAAAAAATTAATCAAATTCTTTCTTTCAATGATGATCAAGTCGGAAGTTACATGAGCGTGGATATTTCAATCCTTAAATCCAATTGAACTTGTAAAAAAGCGATTGCTAAAATTAAAAGAGATTATAATCAAAATATTTTAATGGGTTATAATTTTTACATAACTAATCCACATGGTTTTTTATTAGGTGATGTAACATTAGAAGAACTTGTTTTTTCCGATGAAGATGTCTTGCTTGAAGATATATATAATGCTGTTGCAAGTGTTAAACCTACTGATGATAAAGAATTTGCAGCACAGGTTTTTTCAAACCATGATAAAGCAACTTTACCAGTTGTAACGAGTGATAACCGACTTATCGGGATGATCACTTCCGATGATGTTATTGATATTATTCAAGATGAAGCAACTGAGGATATTTATAAAATGGCTGGTATTAATGCTGATGCAGCAGAAGAAAGTTATTTAAAAACATCAATTTTGAAAATTATCAAATCCCGTGTTTTATGACTTATTATCCTTATGCTATCTGCAACTGCATCACAATTTATTATTCAAGAATTTACAAATCTTTCTGAAAATGTCATAAAAGGACTTGGTATTACAGTATCAACAGCGATTATAGTTTCACTTATTCCTATTATCTCAGGTGCCGCCGGAAATGCCGGTTCACAATCGTCAACAACAATTACCAGAGCTGCTGCATTAGGTGACTTTACTAAAAAAGAATATCGAAAGGTAATTTTCAAAGAACTTAATGTAGGTTTGATAATTGGTGCAATAATGTTTACGGTAAATGTTATGCGTCTATATGTTTATTATGGTATTTACAGTGCTTCACCAAAATTTAAAGATGAAATTGGTGACTGAGCAACATTATCATTTATCATTATTGCTAGTTCTTTATCTTTATGATTTGTAGTAATTTTTGCTAAGTTTTTAGGAACTACTATTCCACTTTTAGCGATACGCTTCAAAAAAGATCCTGCTGTTATGTCAGCACCTATTTTAACCACTCTTTCTGATGCTTTATCAACCTTGGTTTTCTTTGGACTGAATTTATTTGTTTTATGATTTGCCTGAAAAGTTGGTATCATATCATCAAAATCACACAACGAACATCATAGCAAAGAATTATTAGACATCGGCATCCCGATAATTCAAAATATGAATATTTATACACCTATTAACTTACCAAATCTAGGAGTTTAATTATGGATAATACAGTAGATATTGAAAAATTAAAGTTATTAGCAGAACACTATAACGAAATTAATGATGAATTAAAAGAAATAAAAAAAGAGATGAATCAACTTGTATCTGGTACTCAAGTTGCTATTCACGAAAGACTTTCTGATGGTGGATTCGTAATATATGAAAAACCTGAAAACAAAGAAGTGATTAGTAAAAACTTAATAAATGCAATGCTTATCGATATAATTATGCGCTTAAGTAAAGGTGAGCTAGAGAAAGCTCCAAACATTGAAGAATTGAAAACTAAAATCGCTTTAGGTTGTCGACTTGAAAAAACATTTAAATGAAGATTACAAATTAAAAGAAAATAAGGAGATATATGAATATTATTAGGTTTGAAGAAACCCCGACTGCAAACCAAGGCTCAATTTCAACTAATACCACTGCTTCTCCATTTGGTGGTAGTGGGATTATTATTTGAGTTATTTTTGGTGTAGTTATTCTTGCACTAATAGGTTATTTTGTTTATCAATCAATTAAAACTAAGGTTGAAAACAAAAGAACAAAGGCTGCTGCTGCTGAATATGAACGAAATTCGAAGTTATATTGGTATGAGACTACTGTTAAGTTAAATAAATTGATTGATTTAAATCACCAAACACATGAAAATTTTGTTGTAAGTATTGGTGAATACAAAATGTCACATATCAATATGGCTACAAAAAGCCTTCTTAATGATATCTTAGATGAATATGAATTTAAAAATTTTATTATTCAAAATCCTAAATTTCAAAAAGAAGTGCAAGAAATACAGATGCTAAGAGATTTAAATTCTAATCTTTGAGAAAAGAAATTTGGTATTCTGCTTGCTGACTTTAAAAAATATGTACCAGAAGCACAAAAAATAGCAACGGAAGTTGCACGAACAAATGTAGATGATTTAAAAACACCTGAACAAATCGAATCTGCTTTTGAAGAAAAATATAAAGAAAGATTGTTAGAAAAACGTAATGCAATGAATTAAATCATTAAATATTCCTAATAAACTTACTTTAATAAGAATTATTTTAGTTATACCAATTATTATCCTTATTAGTATTAATGCAACGATTTTCTTTGCAAATAAAGATATTTTAAATCAAACTAATTCGCTTTTAGCTATTATGTATTTAATTTTTAACATCCTTATTTTTATTATCTTTATCACTGCGATGATTACTGATTATTATGATGGTAAAATAGCACGTAAAAACCGTATTATTACTGCTTTTGGTAAGTTATGAGATCCTCTAGCTGATAAAATAATGACAACTTCTGTTTTAATTTATCTTTCTGTTATTTCTTATACGCCAATTTGGTCAACAGTATTATTCATATTACGTGACATAATTGTTGATGGATGTCGTGGGTTATTGATAAAAAATAATCAGGAAATTTCAGCAAACTTTTGAGGTAAACTAAAGACTTTATTAATGAGTTTTGCTATACCTATATTACTTTTATTTGTAATTATTATGCAATTTATACCTAATATTTCATATTATCATAGTTATTTATATTACTGAATTTATATAATAAACATTCCTTTATTTATAGCACAATTATTCTCGTTATTTTCTGGATATATTTATATAAAATTAGCAACAAAATTTTTCTTTTAAGACAAAAAGTTGGTGTTACCAACTTTTTATGTAAATAAATCTAAATCATAATAAATTGCATATAATATTTTGCTTCAATATAACAAACCAATTAGTTCTCCAAATGCTTCTTCATCGTTATTAGCTATTTCTATCTCAACAGATTTAGAATCATCAATATATGAAATAAAATAGTTATTAAAAGAATTAAGACTGGTATTTTTAAAGGCATGTAAGGTAAAATTAGAAAGATTTGATAATAAATCATCAAAATCAATATTCGAAGATAATTGATAATCAAAATATTTACGTTTAAATACAAAATAAAATAAAGTTTTTGGTAAACCGTTTGATAAAATAGATTGACCTATGCTAGAAATATCCCGAGAAAAAACACAACTATCATTAAAAACTTTTTTTCTTACTGTAAGCATATTAAAATGGTAAGCAAACACCTTTGATAAATTTTCTAAAAAATCATCATAACCAACAAAGATATTTAATGAAATATCTTTTTTTGTGTTGTTTGCTTTATAAAAATTAACTAAATGTAAAAACAAACCTAGTGCTTTGTTAAAATATGAATCGTTTGCATAAATGCTTTCAGAAATGTTTTTATACCCGTGAATTAATTTATTTAAATTTACTCCTTGTGTAGCTAATAATACTAAATATAACTCTGAGAAAAAAGAAAATTGGTTATGAACTGATGATGAGACAAACAATATATTAGAATCAGGGATATTATATTTTGCTAAATTAGCAAACCATTCTTTTTTACCAATAAAATAAATAAGTTTTTGCACAAAAAATTCACTTGCATGCTGGTTAAATTTTGATAGAACTAATTCAACCAGCCATTTACTTTTTAATTTATTGATGTTATCAAATACATCTAAAAACATTATTCCTGTATGTTTTATATCACAGTGATGAAAATATGCATAAATCTTAGATTCAATGTTAACTTTTGTATCTTCGTTATTAATAAAAATTAATTTTATCTTTACATCAGAATAAAAATCATATTTACCAAAAATAAATTCAAGTGCTGATTGAAGCATCAATTGTGTCTGTTTTGATGCTATTACTAGCAAATATTTAATATTATTTTTATATAATAAATTACAAAAATTAATAATATTATTAAATCCTTTAACACTATAATTTATTGCTATATCATCAAATCCTAGGTGTTGTGAACCTTTAAAATTTAAACTTTTAAGTTTACTGATAATATTAGTGTTAAAAATGTATAATTCTTTTTGTAGATATTTTGCTTTGTATAAAGTATTTATTTTAACCTTTGACATCTTTATTTACATCCTGGTTGTTTTCTCGTTTTGAAAATTCCTTGATGCGTATGTTCATATAATTAATTAAGTTTTTAAAACCTTTTGAAGTTTCTTTTAATCAATAATTTCCATATGTTCTTAATTCATTAGGATGATTTTTTTTATAACTTCCATATCCATAGTTTTTGTTTATATTAAAATATAAACAGACAAAATTTACGATATCTCCTATTTTGAATATATCGTAAATTTTGCAAGGTTTATAATCGCTAATATCTTCGCGATAAATAAAAAACTTAGTAGAATCCTTGGTTTGCAATGAAACATATTGTGGACCTACTTTAAACACTTTTGCTATAACAATATCACCGACCTTGTATTTCATTATATAATTATATCTTATTATTTTAAAATTACCCGTCTTTTAGATTCGAATTGATAATCACTAGCATATAATGAACCGTCACTAAAATCTAACTTTATTGCATTCTTAATTGGCTCAAAATAAGCATAATATACTTTCAAGCGTTTATTTTGATAAATTATATATGCACCCGGATTGCTTGAAAAACAACGTATGATATTAAATGCTTGTTGTTTACTCATATAACTAGTTAAAAGTGCATCATCTTTACTTAACTTAGGAGACAAAACTACTTTGGATACATCTTGTTTTATAGGATTTATTTTATTCAACTCTATATCTTTTAGTCATTTTACTATATTTTCAGAAGCTAAATTTGAAAGTTTTTCAAACATTGTTTGTGATGTATCTCTTGGTAAGATAGCAATTTTTGATGTAAACAGAATGTCTCCTGCATCAAATTCTTTGGTCATATATATTAGTGAAATTCCTGTTTCTGAATCGTTATTTAACAAACTATATTGAATCGGTGCTGCACCACGATATTTAGGAAGTAAAGAACCATGAATATTTATAGATGCTATTTTTGGTAAATCAAGAATTTTTGTTGGGATATATTGACCGAAAGCACAAGTTAAAAATATATCAACTTGATATGATGCTAACTGCTCATAGATTTGCGATATTTTCTGGGGTTGATATAAAGGAATATTATATTTTTTTGCAAGTAATTTCACTGGTGTAGGATTTACTTTATATCCACGTGATGCTGGACGATCTGGCTGACTGACAATGGCAACTACATCAAAGTTATTTATCACTTGTTCAAAGGGTTTAACAGCAAATTCAGGTGTTCCTGCTAAGATAATTTTCATTATTTATCCTTTTTATTACCAATTCATAAGGAACGATAGTTTGATAGTTTATTTATAAGCATTAGTATTTTTTTAGCCATCGGTGTTAATCCGTTTCGATCATCTTTATACCCGTCTTTGAAAAACTGTTTATCCAGTAATTCAGGGGTATAATAAGAACCGAAAATAACTATTTTTTTATTCGCTACACATTCTGTTAATAAAGGTTCTAAAAAAGTTTCTAAAAATCAATTTGAAAACTTTTTTAGTCCAAGTTCGTCAAAAATAATTACATCTAAGTACAAAATACTGGTTAAAAAATCATTAATTTCACTTACTATATCTTCGCTATTGCGTCTTATGAAAGTTTTTGAATATGAATCTAAATTATTAATATTTAAATAGGCAACTTTTTTATTCATTAAAGCAAATTCGTTAGTCAAAGCTGATAACATTAGATTTCGTGAACTTTCTGCATCACCGTATAAGAAAAACCCACGAAATTTATTTTCATTAATTAATCATGGTGAATTTATTTCCATCATATGTTTAAATCCACTTTCTGATTCTGAGTTAATTTGTAAATGTGACAAACTTTCAGATGTCATCGGCGAAGAAATGTATTTAAATTTTATGTTATTCAATAATTTATAGTCAGTTATATAAGGTGATTTGTGATTAAGTGTCTTGGTAAAATTTATTTGACCATTATACCCACGTTTAATATTTGTAATAAATAAACGATTCGGATCATTTTGTTCTTGAACATAGTCAATTAAATTGGCATATGAATTAATAATATCATTCTCTGTAAATGCTAATGTTTTAAAAATAGGTGATAATATTGGATTTTGTTTAATTTCATTAATAACTTGTTGTTTTGATGGTAAATTTGTTAAAGAAAGATGTGGGTTTTGAAAATTAGATCTGGGTTTTGAAAAATCAAACATTAACTAGTCTTTCTGGTGAGAAAATCTTGTTTTAATACAGTTTTTTGCTCAAAAATATGGGTGTATCTCTTATCAATTTTTAATTTACCATCTAAATATTTTTCAATATCTTCAAATTTAAACAAGTTTTGTGAACTTATTTCTAAAATCATTGTTCAGATGTGTTTATGTCACTTATCGCTTTTATATTTTAAACGTGCTATATACATAATTAAGTTTAAACATTTGCTTTCTGGAATTCTATCTGTTCATGTTTTTAATGAAATTTCATCAGCTGATGAAATTTCTTCATTACTTAGTTGTTTAAAAAAAGCCTGTGGTGTAAGTTTTAAAATTGCTTCATATGCATTAGAATATTGTACATTTCCTATTTCTAATGGAATAGGAAGGTTATGTTTTTTAGTATAAACCTTAATTTCTTGATCACTTATTAAAGTAGCACCTTGATTCATAATTAATTTTCTTTCAATTTGCTCTGATTCTGTTTGATTTACAGTTGAAAAAACACTAAAAAAATCTGATGTAATATCTTCATAATTAAATTCATATGAAGACACAATTTTTTGCCTTCTGGATTTTATGAACTTATCAAAATTTATCTTCCCTATTTTACTTACAATTAAATTAGTCAAAAAGGTATTTCGCTGGATATTTTCAGGTGTAAGTGGTTTTTGAATTTCAAAAATTGTTAAGGCTTTTTTATTATCTTTATATGTATTAATCAAACCAGCTCCTTCTAAACGGACACGAGCCGATTGAAGTTGCGTTTCGTGTATATTTATAAAAATTGCTAATGTTGAAAAATCATATTCAACCACACTATAATCTTGCCCACCTGCTAAATCCAGTAAATACTCGTATAAACATACTCCTTCAGGGCCTAAAAAACTTCCATAAAATTGTCTTAGGTTATGTAAATCATCTGTAGAGATATTAAAATTTTTAGAAATAACAAAATTATTATATTCCAAATGTTGCATTAAACTCATCTGGTACTCCTTTTTAGATAATCAGGTAAGAATAATTTTAAATACTTATTTATATTTTTGCAGAATTTTCATAATTTTTTGCTTAGTATCACGACTTCTCATAGGGATATTCACAACCCTTTTGTTTCTAAAAAATTCGTTTTTAGTTCATTTATAGTTATTTTTTTTATCTAAATACTCAAAAAATGACTTTTCCACAAAGCGCTTATTAACAAATTCCTTGCGCTTTTTCGGACATATAGACATATTTCAAATTTCATCAAAAAGGTCACTAAAATCTGTTATTTGAGTAAATAAAATTGGTATTTCAACAAACTCAAATGTTTCTTGTAGTAATTTTGTTTTTAAATATGGATATAAAAGTCTTTCAAGAGTTTCAAAATTGTTATAATCAAGTGCTAATCAATCTTTTAAAACTTGTTTTGATATTCTACCATCCTTTATTAAAAACTCTCCGATGCTGCATTGTATCAGTTTGATAAAGGCTAAATCATTTTGATATATATTTAATACATATTCATCCATATTTATGGTTTTATAGCCCAAGGAAGCTAATGTGTTAAGAAAATAACTTTTTCCTGAGGCGATTCTACCTACAATTGCTATTTTTTTAGTTTTATTAGTCATGATTTTACCGTATTAAGTTGTAGTTGATCAAGAACATCATTTGCAGCTTCTAAATCGATGTTGAGCAGATATTTTTGGATATTCAGATCAAAATCACTTACATCTGTGTTTAATTTTGCCAGTTCATAGCACATTTTTCCATCACTATAACCTGCTAAAAGTTTTTCTTTAATTGATTTGGTAAAGAGATTGCTGTTTACGATATTTTTATAGATATTATCAAAGTCATTGAAAGCCTTAATTAACTTAATTGCTGTTATATCACCAATTCCACATACTCCAGGTAGATTATCCGATGGATCACCTTTTAAACCTTTATATGTAGCTATTTGATTAGGTTTTATATGATAAAATTCAACAAAATTTTGCTCATTAATATGAAGATATTCATTTTTTTTATTCAATATAACTTCAACATCTGAACTAACTAATTGTAATAAATCTTTATCGGCTGAAAAAATAAACTTTTTACCTGGTATTTTTGTGACATAAGTTGCAACAAGGTCGTCTGCTTCATCACCAAATTGCTGAAATCATGGTAATTTTAACACACTTAAAATCTCTTTGATTTTATCAATTTGCAAATATAGCTCATTCGGAGATGAAGCACGACCTGATTTATACTTACTATATTGCAAGTGTCTTTTCGTTTTTCCTGGTGCATCAAAAGCGATGAAAAGGTATTTTGGTTTTATGTGTTTAATTAACTTAATCATTTGCATTAAAAATAGTTGTAATGCATTAGTTGGAAAACCTTCATCGTTTCTTAAAATATTAGTTAATTCGCCTCGATATGATGCATAAAAAGATTGAAAAATTAAATAATTTCCATCTATTACTAATGAAATTTCTTGCTTAGTCATTGATTAGTTCCTTGTATTCGATAAGATTATAAAATCCGTTGTGCTTTTTTACAAATGCTCGAATTCGTGTTTTTGGTTTTCGATTTAATAAATTTTTTATATTTTGACTTCAACCTTGCAGTTCTACAACCGCTGAAATATCTTTAACTTTTACCTTTGTGTGTTTAGGATTGTTTCCGTTTTTAACTGATAAAATCTCAACATCGATTCATAAACCTACTTCATTAACATTAATCAGACACGGAATATGATCATCTTTTATTTTTTTTAAATATTCTTTATTATCCGTTGTATATTTGGCCCCTAAATATTTAATTTCATATGCTTCTTGCTCGGTTAAATCTTCGGTAACTGGTGGAAATATCATTTGTGAGAGCTGTGCATTTGATATATATGTTAATAAAAAATTAAAATCATCTAAATTTTCCGAACTTCTTTTTACTTGCATCTGATAGGCGGCAAAAAGTTCATTAATAGTTGGAATCATAGTAAGTAAATATTTAACTCCACCAAAGCTTCTGAAAACTCCTGCTTTAATTAAAATATCTATAACTGCTTCACCAATACCTACCCTTTTTAATCTTAAAATAGAAGTTATAAAATCAGGATAATATCCGTAATTACTGCGTTCACTGATAATCTTAGTTACAGCAACCGAACCAATACCTTTGATAATCTGCAAGGAAAGATAAATACGATCCTTTCAAAACACTGCTGAGGCACTAGAGATATTAATATCAGGAGCTACAACTAAAATACCTTGCATATAAGCCTCTTCTGAATATCTTTTGATATTTGATGAATCCATCCCTGCATCTGATAATAATGCTTGATAAAAAATTTGTGGATAGCGTGTTTTATAATAGGCTAATTTATATGCTATCAATGCATATGCGACAGCATGAGCTTTGTTAAATCCGTAATTTGCAAAACTTTCTATTTTACTATAAATTTCTTCAAGCTTTTCTTCTGGAATATTATTTTTTAGTCCACCTTCAAAGAATAAACCTTTTAATTTATGTAACTCTTGCTCATCTTTTTTAGAAATTGCACGACGTAAAAGGTCTGCTTGTGAAAAAGTCATCCCTGTCAATTTTTGAGCTATTTGCATAATTTGTTCTTGATATACTATAATCCCATATGTTTGCTTCACAATAGCATCATAAATCGGATGTACTTTTTCGATTAAGTGAATATTCTGTTTATTTTTAGCGTATATCGGTATATATTTTGCAGGTCCTGGTCTAAATAGTGAAATAATTGCATAAATATCATCAAAACTATCAACATGCACTTGTTTTATAGTTTGTCTCATTTTAGGAGATTCAAGTTGAAAAATTCCATCAGTATATTGTTTGTTTAATAAATCAAATGTTATTTTATCATTAAAAAGTGAATAAGATTGATTCATTATATTATCAAAATGGTTTTCTTCAGGTAGTTGGTTTTCAATTTCTTGTATAAAAGTAAGGTTTTTTAGTCCTAAAAAGTCTATCTTAATTAAACCGAAACGTTCTAAATAATTCATTGTCATTTCTATTTGTTGAAAACTATTATCATTATAATGAGTTGCTACTAATTGATTAATTGGTTGATTTGCAACCACTACACCAGCAGCATGTAAACCAACCTGTCGTGGTAGTCCTTCAATTTTTGATGCTAGTTGATGTAATAAAGGAAATTTAGAAATATGTAATCTATATTTTGAATTATTTTCGTAAGCATCTAAAAGGTTTTTATCATTTAAACTTAGTGTTGATGCAATGTTATCTATTTCAGTTTTGCTGATATTGATTAAATTTTTTGAAATTAAATAACGAGCAACATCGCGAATTGAATTTTTACTAGCCAATGTCTGAAAAGTCGATATTAATGCAAAATTTTCGCTTCCATATTTTTGTTTTAAATAACTTAATACTTCATCGCGACGGTTATCTTGAATATCAATATCAATATCAGGTAATGACACACGATCGACATTCAAAAATCTTTCAAAAAGTAAGTCAAATTCAAGTGGATTAATCGATGTAATTTCTAATAAATATGCTACCAAGGAACCTGATGAACTACCTCGACCTGGTCCGATATTTATCTTATGCTCGCGGGCATAAGAGAGTGCATCATGAATAATTAAAAAATAATCAATAAATCCAAGCGAATCAATCACTTTTACTTCATGTTTAATTCTTTGAATAACTTGTTCTTTGTCATAATGTTTAATTAGTTGCTGGTAGCGTTTACCTAATACCTTTGACTGAAATATTTCTTTGGAATTTTCGGAAAACTTTGCTAATTTGATTTTTGAATCAGGTTTACTAATTGATATTGATTCAACTATTTTTAGCATATTTAGATAAACTATCTCATCAATATCTTCAAATTCATTAT
Organism: Mycoplasma sp. AC1221; assembly: GCF_054353815.1. Lineage (NCBI taxonomy): Bacteria > Bacillati > Mycoplasmatota > Mollicutes > Mycoplasmatales > Mycoplasmataceae > Mycoplasma > Mycoplasma sp. AC1221. Next base: position 46,556 of record NZ_JBTHHH010000002.1, read on the forward strand.
CATCAAAATAATCATTATATACTCTTATTGTTTTGTTTTTGCCTGCTATAAAAGTTAAGATAGGTAATAGTTCATTGTCATCAAAATGTAGAATCCTTTTGGTTGGAGCATAAACACTTTGATGATGTAATACTTTTTTTGAATTAAGATAGAAATTATCTAAATAATAATCTAAATTAATTTCTTTTGCTATATGTCCATATTCATCATGATCAATTAAGTAAATATCATTATTATCAAGGTAATAATAATCAGGGATTTGACTTTGTGAAATATTTGTAACGATTTTATATAAGTAATTTAATCCATTATTATTTTTTGCTATAGCAATAACTCTAAAACCTTGGATAAGTTCTAATTCAACTCCTATGATAGGTTTAAAATCATATTCATCCATAAATTCTCAATAATACTGCAAAGCATAAAAATTTTGAAAGTCAGTTAAGGTGATATATTCTTGATTCATTAGTTTGCTTAAATGCAGCAAATCAGCAACCCTAATTGTAGAATTTAAAAATGAATATTCAGTATTTGTATGTAGATAGATTTTTTTTCTCATATTTAAATTCTATTATATTTATTTTTTAAATAAATATAATAATATTATTAACATACTTATTCACAAGTTATATATATAAAAAATACCTTTTCCCACCTTTACAAAGGAGAAAAAGGTAGATTACAATTAGTTATTCAGATGTATAAAAATATTCTACTTCTGCTTTTTGCATTATATATGTATCAATATTTTTAATAACATCTTCATATATTATAAGAATGTTGCGATTCTTTGCTAATGTAACTAATGAAAACACTTCTAAGAAGATGTTATTGTTTAAATGAATTTTTTTTGATATATCCTTTCCTATTACAATAGCTTTTAATTTAACATCGTTTATTATATTAAATAAATTTTTGTCAATTGTATTAACATATAATGTTGTTGCAATACGCTTTTTTAAATTTTCCGATATTTTCTGTTTAAGTTTTGGAACATCAAATATATTTTTTTCGCTATATACTAGTGGGATTGGTGATTCTTGTGTTATAAAAAAATTATCTTGCAAAAAAACTTCCTGAGAAATTTTAAATAACTTATTTTTTGATTTTTTTGTCAATTTTTGCGATAAAAAATCATTTCATTTTGGTTGGAAAATAAAGTTTAAGTAAGGGTTATTTTTAAATAATATAAAATTTTTATTGTTTTCAAAGTTATTTTTGCATTTTAATTCTGCTACTGATAATCTTGTGACATCATTGGAATTATATTTTAATATTTTGTGTTTACTAATATCAAAATTTTCATCTAAATTATTATTAATAAATAAATATTGCGATAAATCTGTTTTAAATTTCAAAAACTCTTTATCTTTTTCTATTAGTTTTTTATTAAGAAATTCATTGTATGAATCTGGTTTTGCAACAATGTTATATAATGAAAATTTTAAAATTTCTTCTACTGCTGATATTTGATTTAGCGAATCAATTTTACGTTCAAATACCGTTGCTGCAAGTAATATTTGTGTATATAATGATAATTCATTGATGTTTTTTACTTTATTAATATAATGCTCTATTTTAGTTAAAAAATTCTTTTTTATAAGAAAATAAATCAATCCATCTTTATTAAAAAAGTATGATTTCTTTATATTAAAATTAAATAAATCACCAATATTACTTAAATCTGTATCATTTATATGATTTGAAATTAAGGTATGTGGTTTTAAAGCAAAACCCAAAACTATATATGAACCGAGTCTTATATTTGTTTTTTCTTCATATGAATTATTTATGATATTTAATGGTTTGTTTTCTCTAAAATTTGTTCATTTAATCTGACAAAAAAATTCACCTTTTTGGTTGTTTGTAACTTGCATATGATAAGGTTTTTTGTGAGTAAAATTTCTATCAAATCTAAAAATAAGTTTGTCAATAAAACTAAAGTCATTACGAATTTTATTATTTATAAAAACCTGTAAATCTTGCAACGAAAAATTATTATTTTGATTTTCTAAGATAACTTCTATCTCGCTTACACTCTCTGAATCAAAATATTCTAAAAATTTTTTTAATGGTATATACTTATACATTTTAAAATCACTTTTTTTAGAATCAAAAATTGTTGCTAGAAAATAAAACCTTGGATTTAATCGTATTACTCGCTTATTGTTAAAATCAATTTTAAACAAAATAACACCAGATGCACTTCGGCGATATAGATAAAAAATAGCCAAAGCAAAAACAACTATGATAATTAAAATTAAAATTGCACAAATAATAGCTAAAATAATTCAAAGCAGCATCTTATCTCTCTTTTAAAATCCGAATAGAATGATGGGTTTTATTTAACGTTCGCGTTTCTCCATCTTTAAATTTAATCACAGCGTCATTGTTATCACCTAAATCAACTACTTCACCTTCACCGAACATTGTATGCGAAATTTTATCCCCTATAATCATTTTTGAATTAATTGATTTGATTTCATCTTCGTTTGTAATGCTTAAATCTAATCCGTAGTTTGAGCCAGCAATCAACGAATCTTGCACATTAATTCCTATTTCATTTACAAACTGAGATGGTTCCTTATCTAAATTTGTTCCGATTATTTTGCCTCGTGATGAACTTATAAATAATTTCTTTTTTGCCCTTGTTACAGCAACATATGCTAATCTGCGTTCTTCTTCAAGCATCTCTTCATCAAGGATTTTGTTATCTTTATCATACAATCTTTGAGTCGGAAAAACTCCTTTAGTAAGCCCGACTAAAAAGATGTTATCATATTCTAATCCTTTAGCTGAATGGATAGTCATCAAAGTAACAAAATTGGTATTACCATCTGAATCATCATTTACAGATAAGAAATTAATATAATTTAAATAATCTTCAATTGTTTTATCTGGATTTTTCTTTTCCCAAATCGCAATTGAGTTAATTAATTCATTAACATTTTCTTCGGCAGTTCCGCGTAGGTTTTTGTTTTTTTCAATAAATTTAAAATATTGTATTTCTTTTAAGAAAAACTCAATGACTTGTGCAATTTTTGCTTTTGGTTTAATCAAGGCTTTATGATATCTGGCAATTAAACCGATAAAACCTTTAATTTTTTCCGAAACATAACGATGTTCCTTAATAAATCTACTTCAGTTTTTCATCAATGCTGTTAAGGTACTGTTTTCATTAGTTGAATCAACAAAATGTTTAATGATTTGAAGATTTTTTTCACCTAAACCACGATTTGGAACATTAATAATCCGCTGCATTGATAACTCATGACCGTTAAAGATTACTCTTAAAAATGCAACTGTGTCTTTGACCTCACTACGTTGATAAAACTTAGTCCCATTCATAATCCGATGTGGAATTCCTTCTTCAATAAGGATTTGTTCAAAAGCACGTGAATAAAAGTTAGAACGATACAAAATAGCAATCGATTTAAGTTGATTTTTCTCTTTTTTAAGTAAGTTTATCTCATTTACAACTCATCGAGCTTCTGCTTCTTCGTTGAAACTATGCATATATTTAATATTTACTCCCGATTCATTATCAGTAACTAAATCTTTATTAAAACGAATTTTATTATGCTTAATTAACTTATTAGCAGCATCTAAAATCTTCTTTGTAGAACGATAATTAACATCCAAAACAACTGTTTTAGCATTTGGAAAATCTTTGTTAAAATTTAAAATTAAATTAACATCTGCTCCTCGTCAATTATATATAGTTTGATCTGGATCACCTACAATTGTTAAATGTGTATGTGGTGTAATAATACTCTTAATAATTTGATATTGCAGCACCGATGTATCCTGAAACTCATCAATTAAAATATAATCATATTTATTCTTATATTTTATTAAAACATCGGGACGTAATGTAAATAAATTATTAGTTTGTAAAATTAAATCATCAAAATCTAATGCTCCATTTTGCGCTAAATAATTAGTATATTGTACATAAATTTTGTTTAAAATACTTTTTTCACCTTCTTCTTTATATAAATCAGAAATGTTTTTATTAAAGTTTTTTATGTGAGAAATATGTTGCAATGCACTTTTATAACTTACTTCATTTGTTGTAATATCAAATTCTTTGTATATTTTTGCTAGAACTTGTTCTTTATCAGCTTCATCGATAATAATAAAATTATTTTTGTATCCTAATAAATGAATTTCTTTTTTCAAAATACCAGCACAAAAGGAGTGAAATGTCATAATGTTAAGCTTATCTTTGCTTTCATTACAGTATTTTTGAATTCTACCCGACATCTCTTGTGCAGCCTTGTTAGTAAAGGTTACAGCTAGGATTTTACTTGGAGAAATTCCATATGCATTGATTAAATAGGATACCTTTCGAGTAAGTACCTTAGTTTTCCCTGTTCCGGCTCCTGCTATAATACGTAAAGGGGTATCGAAATATTTAACTGCCTGTGCTTGATGTTCATTAAGATCAGCAAGCAAATTAATCTTCTTATTTATATTCATATGCTTCCTTTATGGTAAGTTAAATTGATCACTACGATATATTTGTCTTCATTGATAGCGAAATGGTTCTAATATATATTGATTGTTTGAAGTTGCTTCAATTTGTTTATTAAAAACCACTCTTGAGTTAGTTAAAAAATCAGTTAATGAAAGTCTTTTTTTTCAAAAAACTAATAAAAAATAATTAGCAAATTTAGTAAAACCAAGTATAGAAAATAAGGTAGTGCTAACTTTAATAGCAATATCATTCTTGATACTTTCATTGAGTTGTGGGATTTTTTTATCTGTAACTTTTATATCAGATGGATAAATAGTCGCAAGAAAAAATAAAAAAATAAATGATATAAAAAATGCAGCAATAATATTTCTCTTTAAGAGCATTTTTATCTTAAATACTTTACTGTCGGTGTCAATTACTTTACATTTAAAAATATATTCACCGAGCATTTTTCCTTTTGTTAGTCAAGGGAAAAAGAAATAATATAAATTTGATCAAAATATTGCGATAACAAATGCTAAATAGTAATTTAAAGCATTTATTTTTTCTTTTATAACTGAATTATGTGAAAATCCTCAAAAGATTAAATAAATAACTATTGCATAAATAATAAAATTTATTAAATCGATTGTAAATCTTCTTAAAAAATTAACATTTTGATACATTATTCTAATGCTGACAAAATAGGTATTTTGCGAAGTTTCTTGCTATCAGATAAAATCAGTGAAGCTTCAGTTGATGCTTTTCTTATATATGGATTTGATGAATCGTAATTATTTGCACAAAATTGGTTTTCTAACTTCGTTAATAACTCAAAATGTTTATCAAGTAAAAATTTACTTCTTTTTTCTTTAATTATACTTCTTTCATTAAAGAAAATTGTACGATACATTAAAGAAGTACCAGTTAAAAATCCAGTTAAAAGCAACTTAATAAAATAGGATTTAGCATATATAAATTCTTCAGCACATCTATCTTCAATTGGTTTATTTAGCATTCATTTTTCTATTCCATTAAAACTACCAAGGAAATATTTGGTATTAAATCAAATATCAGAATCAAAATATTCACGATATATTCTGTAATCTAAATACATATAAGTTTTTGCTTCTAATAATAAAATATAATTTATTTCAATACACATTTTAGTATCATAATTGTTTGCAGGAATATAATTTATTACCTTTTTTACTAGTTGTTTTTTGAAAATTTTATTAAAAATAAAAGGGAAAGCATATGCAATTACTGATTTATTTTTGCTAATTAAAACAGACTTATCAATTTGTTGTCGAAGTTTTGGTTTTCAACTAATAGAACCAATTATTCTTGGTTTAAGTTCTAATATATCAACATCATAAAATTTTGCTTGATTGACTATTTCAGAAACATAATTTTTCTTTAAATGACTTTTGCTATTTATTACAGCGATAAAATCGCCATTAGCGAGTTTAAAAGCACTAAGTAAGTTATACTGATATGAATTAATTTTACTGTTATATATAACAATTAAGCGTTCTTTAAAGAAGTCGTAATATTCACTAATTACCTTCATAACTTGTGCTTCTTCATTGCTATGATTAAGGCATAAAATAACCTCAAAATCCTGGTTATCTTGTTCAACTAAATCTTTTAAATATTTTTTAACATCTTTTTTATATTTATTATCAAGCGAAATCAATGAAAGCTTCATTTGAACTCCTTATTTACTATAACATTAATTTTATCATATTTATGCATAAATTCATTAAAAATGACCTTTCAAACTGTGAAAAGTCATTTTTATTTATAATCGTTAATCCCATTGAAGACTTGCTCTTCTGTTTTATTAACTTCTCAATAACCACTTGCATCACGATTGATTTTAATTCTTTGATGTATTTGTTCAAAGAATACAAAAAATCTTGTTGTAACAAATAAACTTGATATAAGTAATATTAATAATCCAAGCAACATAAAGACACCAAATCATAGGTTTGTTGTTTTATTAAGAGCTATTAAAATGATTAAAGTGATCATTATTATTATGAGCAGATAAATAAACTTAGTAATCGATTTGCTAATTACATCGTTTATAACTAATTTAACATCCGTTTTTGACAAACTGTGTTGATGGTATCTATGTCGTATTACTTCTTTGATGTTGGCAAATAAAGTAGTTGTAATATAAATATATATTGATTCCAAGATTAAGAATGCTACTAGAACATAATTATTTAATGGTACTCTAGTAATGAATAAAATTGCATATAGACTTAAAAACAATAAGATAAATCCTAATAAACCTGCTACAGCATATGTAATACCTATTCGGATAATATAGTAAATTACAATTAATGCAGAGAAAATAGCAAATAAAATAATTGAAATAACTAATGATTTGCTGAGTTCTTTGTTAGAAAGTTTGATAAAATCAATTTTTAAACTTATATCGGTTGCACCTTTTATTATTTTTTGAATCTGGATAATTTCTTGACCCGATAAATTTTGCTTAGATGTTGCAATGATGCTATAGTAATCATAATTTGAATTTCTTGCTATGTTATATACTATGTTATAAGATTTCAGTTCTGAATTTTCATTTAGTTTATTTACTAATTCTTTTGCAATTGAGTTGGATAAACCTAAATGCGAATTATTATAATTATCAGTAATAAAAAACATTGTTCCACGACCTGCATTTGTATCAATGCTAAATGATGCTAATGTATTTTTATAAACTGTAGATAAAGCAATAAAAACAATTAATCCAACTACTATTATAATGAAAATAAAAATAATTAAGTAATTAGATGTTTTTATTCAATTAACTTTTGAAAAGTTTGATTTAGGTAATGTGTCTGTTTTTCGATAAATTCCATAAATTCAATTCTTTTTTTCAAAACCATTATTTATTATAAATTCAAGAGTATATTTATTAAATATTAAAACAACAAAAACTAAAAAGACTGAAGCGATTACATATATTACCGAAGCAATATTAAATGTGTTTTGTCCAAGGAAATAGGTAAATATACCAAGTATTAGGATTAAAATATTCGTATCAACAATCGACCTAACTGAATCGCGATATGAATTTTTGATTGCTTTTTTCTGAGTATCTCCTTTTTTTATCCGATGCTTCATTCGATCAAAAAGTAAAATACTAGTATCCAAAAAGAATCAATAACTAGAAATAACAAAAATAAAGGTGTATGGTGAATATTCCCCTCGTAATGCTGTAAAGATTAATAATGTTAGGAAAATATATAACGCTGCAGAAATAGTGTTTAATGCTCCTAAAATACCATAATTAACTATCATAAAGATAGAAAGAACTACAAAAATAGTAATTGCAGCAATCATTGTATAAAACATTGTAGAATTATCAATTTCTTGATGAGCATATACACTTGAAACAAGATCTAATTTATAATCATCAAGTGCAAAATTAATCTCATTTGCCAAATCTGTAGCTTGATTATTTGTATAATTATTTGATAGACGAATTGGTTGTCCGTTTTGATTAATCAATAAACTACCGATAAAATATTTTTTAAGGTTTTCTTTAATCAAGTTATCTTTTTGTGCATTTGGTTCCCTAACACGTTCATTAACATGTACATAATTTCAAAGATTTTTGTTTGCTTTTTGTCAACCTGATGCATCATTTTTTGCAATTAATTCTAAATCCTTATAATTAAGTCAAAAAAGCATATGTTTATCTTTCGATCTTAATACACCCTCAGTTGCTTGTGCCCATTCTGAATTTTCTGAAACAGCAATAGATATAAAGTTTGAATTATCAAAATTTGAAGGTGTATAACTAGCACCATCTTTTTTAAATGGTGGGAATAATTTATCATAATCAGCAGTATCTAAACTAAGATTAGAATTATATTTACCTTCTAAGAATAATGGTCTTAAATCAGAATCCGTAATTAATAAACTTGGTTTATCTACCAATTGATGTTCAAATTTTGATTTTTCATCATCGTTAAAATTTCCACTTTTATTTACCAACAAATAACCATCGGATAATGTTGTAACATTGCTACCACTAATTCTCTTTGCAATATCTAGATTAACTTTCTCTGTTTCAGAAGCATTTGCTAAATTACCATTATATTTCACCGATATAACAGTTTTAATCCCATTAGTGTAATCTATGGATGTGTTCGATGATTTACCAATATAAAAAATGCTACCAAACACAATCGTAATGATTGCAGAAATGAGCATAAAAATACTTATTATGGATCTAAAAAATTTGTTTGAAAATAATAATTTTTTCATATTATTCATAAATATAATATACCACAATTTATGGTTTTTTTTAGTAAGATTTAGTATTTGTTATAATATTTTTTGTGAAATTAAGTAATCAATCCCTTTAGATGTAATTCTCCTTCCTCGTGAACTTTTTTCAATTAAATTAAGATAAAGCAAAATCGGTTCAATTTCAGTTAGGATATCGCCTTTTTCTCGAATAGTTAGACCTGAAATAGTGTTTAATGACACACTATTTTGATCAAAACCATCCTTTAGAATTTCTAAATACTGAATATGTTCGTTTGTTAATCCGTATTTATAAATTTCCAAACTTCTTAAAGTTTTCTTAGTAATCTTTTTATCAATAATACCATTATTATGAGAGATAGCAAAATCGTGAACACGTTGAATGATGTGATTTGCAATTCTAGGTGTTAACCTTGAATATTCACATAAAATTTCTAAAATTTCAGTTGCAACTTTTATATTCAATTTGGTACATGTATTCTCAAGAATTCGTATAATATCATCTTTTGTGTAATTAATAATTCTACCAATATAGCCAAAACGATCCTTAAGTGGTTGGATTATTTCATTAATTTTAGTAGTTGCTCCAATCAAAGTGAATGGTTTTATCTTCATACGCATCGATCGAGAATTACCATCTACACCTATGATTAAGTCAAAAACAAAATCTTCCATTGCATTATATAAAAATTCAATCACTGCTTTATTAATACTATGGATTTCATCAATAAATAATATATCTCCTTCGTTAATTACAGAAAGCATACTGATTAAATCAGATTTCTTCTCAATATTTGCTCCCTGAACATAATGAATGCTTTTGCCATATTCATTTGCTATAATTGTAGCTAATGTTGTTTTACCCATACCGGGTGAACCATAAAAAAGTATATGTGGAAGTACTTTGTCTTGGAGTTTTGAACTTTCTATAATTGTTTTTAGTGTATTTTTTAAATGATTTTGTCCTATAAAATCATCAAAATTTTGAGGTCTAAGCTCTAATTTCTCCATCTTTATTTCCAGTAATTAAACCAATGCTTTCTTCAAGCATCTTATCAAAGTCTTTTTTCTCAGTAATATTTAAAAGCGCATAATCAATTTGTTTTTTCTTGAATCCTAATGTTGATAATGTGTTTGATAATTCATTAATCATTGCAGTTGATTCAGAATTAGTTTGAATGCTTTTATCAACCATTTTTCTTCATTTATCACCTAATTCTAAGCATATAAGTCGTGCTGTTTTTTCACTTACAAATTGACATTTTGCAATTTCTTCTCAATTATTTTGTGCAATTGCATTTGCTATTAATTCTCAACCTTTATCTAAGATGATAATCGCTACTTTTGGTCCTACTTTATCTACATTTAGTAAATCCATAAATAGGATTCTTTCTTTAAATTCCTTAAACCCATAGAAATTATGTAGATAATCTGTTGAATGTTCATAAATGTATATTTTCAATTTTTGTCCTAATTCAAAGCGATTTATACTTGGAACAGTTACAATGTAGCCATCTCCTTTGTTTTCAAATATCAAGTTATTTTTATTTTTGTGAACTATTTCACCAATTTTATAAAGTATCATTTTTTCCTCCACAATATATATAAAAAAAGAACTAATTACAAACTAAAAAAGGCGAAAAAAAATAGCAAATGCTACTATTTCTGAATTCTGTCACTTTGTGCAACATAGTGTTTAACTTTTACACCTTTGTAAAAACCACAATTTCAGCATACAACATGTTGTTCAATTGCTTCTGAACAGTTACTGCATTTTACTAAATTAGGTAATGTTAAAGCACTGTGTGTTTGTCTTTTGTGTTTACGTTGTTTAGATGTTTTACGTTTTGGTACAATAGCCATGGTTTTCCTCCTTTGTGGTTTTTTTAATAAAAATTATCTTAATAATTGAAAGCTTTTTAATTATATTAAAAAAGATTATAAATAGAAATAAAAAAATTATGTTTTTTATCTAATGAAATTTATACTTAATAGATTCTTCCAAAAACATTAACTTTTACTTTTTTAACTATATTACAGTTGTAAAAATACAACTGGAAGATAATTATAGTTAGTATTTTAATGTATCTTGATATAAATCGTAAAACATCCCTGAGACAACGGGTTGGTTTTTATAAAATAAAGTTTTATAATCTTGTGAAATAAACACATAATTTCGGGTTTGAATATCTTTGATTTTTGTTAATATTTTGGCTGGATAATGAAAATGCCTAGATAATGGTATCTTGTAAAAATAATCTGACTTTTTCTGCTGCATATCATAATCTTTTGCATAAACAAATATTCCGTTGCTTCGGAAATTAAGTTGTGTGTTCTCTCTTTTATCTAGTATTTTATGATATAAAAGATTGCTCTTTCCTAATTTATTATTATAATCACGATATTTTTTTAAGTCTTTTCGCATTCTTTTAAAGGTAAAAAATGAATTCGTGTATAAAAACAAATCAATTCCAAAAAGCACCAATAAAGTTATCATAACTGCATTAAAAGTATCGTATGAATTTGTGTTAATCTTTTGTTTTAACAGTATAAATAAGAGCAAAATAGAAATAAACGAAATTACACTGATTATTGTTATAAAAATTAGAATTTTAATATATAATTTAATTCTTTGATACAAGAAATCAAAAACTTTGTTATCAATCTTTGCTTTAGCATTCTTAAGTCGATATAAACTAAAACTAATATAATCTGATACAAATTTGTTATAAGGTATCAGAAATCAAATCATCGAATAAATTATACCTATCATATTCTTCCTTAATCTTTTTGTTTTTATAATTATATCATTTGATATAAATTCACTAAATTTTTGATATTTTTAGTCTAATTACTTTTATTTTATAAATCTTTTGATATAAATATTAATAATTATTATTCTTATTTACAAAATTATAATATTTCCTTAAAAATAACTTATCAAATTAATGCAGGAGCATAAATGAACAATACTATTCCTACTAAAATTTTAGGTTTAGGTGGTTTACTTGAAATAGGTAAATCTACCCTTATAATAGAACATTTAAATCATATTTTTATCATTGATTCAGGAATTAAATTCGCTGATACTTATAATACTGGTATCAAAGGGATTGTACCTAGATATGAATATTTAAAGCAATCTAATAAAATAATTGAAGGTGTTTTTATCACTCATGGGCATGAAGATCATATTGGTGGAGTTGTATATTTAGCAAAACAAGTTAATATTAAAAAAATCTTTGCCCCAAGAATTGCAATTCAATATTTAAAATTAAAATTTGATGAACATAAAATTAATAAAAATATCGAATTTATCGAGATAAATAAATCAGATGTACATTACTTTGATAATAATTGTAAAGTTGATTTTTGAACTGCACAACACTCAATTCCAGATGCTTTTGGTATCAGAATTACAACTCCAAATGGTTCAATAATGTGTACTGGAGATTTTCGTTTTGATTATACTCCAATTGGTAATTACACAGATTTTGCCCGCCTCGATGAAATCGGAAAACAAGGACTTACAGCACTTTTATCCGATTCTACTAATGCAATGCGTCCTAATCACTCACCAAGTGAAAGTGATATTTTGACTGACATTGAACGTATTATTACTGATGCAAAACACAAAATTGTTGTTACAACTTTTGCATCAAACCTTACAAGAGTTAAAGTTATTATCGAACTAGCTCAAAAGTTAGGTAGAAAGGTCATTACATTTGGAAGATCAATGATACAAGGAGTGAAAATTGGCCGCAAGTTAGGTTATATAAATGTTAGCGATGATGTTTTAATCGATAAAAAACAACTTGCAAGCACACCTAATAAGGATTTACTAATTTTAACCACCGGATCACAAGGAGAACAATTAGCAGCTTTATCAAGGATGAGTTATGGTAAACATGCTACTATAAAAATAACCAAAGGTGATGTAATTATATTTTCCTCAAGTCCAATTCCTGGAAATCGTATGGTTGTAGAATTACTTATTAACCGACTTTATAAACTAGGAGCAATAATCAAAGAAAATGGTATTGATGGTTATTTACATACATCAGGTCATGCATATCAATGAGAGCATGACAAAATTTTTAGACTAACTAAACCCAAATACTTTCTTCCTTATCACGGTGAATACCGAATGTGTGTTGCACATGGAAAAACAGCCATATCAAATGGTATAAATCCAAAGAATGTTTTGATTTTAGAAAAAGGCGATGTATATCATATGTTGAATCAAAATATCTATAAAACCAATGAGAAAGTTGATTTTGGACCAGTTTATATTGATGGTAATAAAGTATTAACAATTAATGCAAATATTATTAAACAAAGGGAGATGCTGAAAGAATCTGGTTTTGTAAATATAGTATTTTTAATAGATAAAGAAAAAAATATGATTATTGGTAGACCTAATATTATCACTCGTGGAAGTTTCTTTGTTAAAACATCCAAAGAATTAGTAGATGAAGCTCGACGTATTAGTCACGGAGCAATCTTACATCAAATCAAAAACTCGAATAATTGAACCACCAAGGATTTAGAAAAAGTTATTATCGATAGATTATCTAATTTGTTTTATAAAGAAAAACGTCGTAAACCAATTATTATTCCTACAATTATATTTACCGAAGAAACAGCTGATGAAAGGATAAAAGAATGTAAAATTAATTTTACTAATTCTAAATCAGATACACAACTTTGCCATATCGAAAACAAAACACAGATAATAAAAAACAACAAAAAACAAAAACAAATGCTTGATGATTTAAAGCAAGAAATTTTTGGTGATGTTTGTGCAGATGATGATCATGACGAAGATGATGAAATTTAAAATAACAAGGTTTTCTTGTTATTTTATCTTGGAGTTGGACTAAAAGATTAATAACCAATTATATTAATCTTTTTCGCAATTCTTTATGTTTATCAATATTTATTTTTATATTTTTTAGAATTTTTAAATCAAATATTTGATTAATTTATTCTAACATTAATATTTTTTTTGTAAAACTAGGAAATCATTTGCTTGTTTATAATTCATTTCTCCATCAAATAGCACTTCATTATCTTTTGGAACAAAAAATACTTCATAAACTAGACTTGCCTTTTGTTCAGAAGCATTTGGTATACTAAAAAAATCATATTTTGAAAAATTGAAATTAAAGGTTCGTTGACTTACATATGAAATATGGACTTTATTATTCTTCTCCTTATTTATCACTAGATGATTAGGAAAATTTCAGTTTAATATTTGACCAAGTGATTTACTTATATGAACTATGAGTTTATTTTTTCTCAAAACATTCTCTATTTTCTTCCCAGATAAAAATAATTCTTCAAAATTATTTTTTATATTTAATGGAGTTAAATTAGATGACTGTTCTTTTGCTGTATTTAATAGTGGTAGAAGAATTTTTTGATTAAATTCTTCTGTTGTGTTAATTATCAATGGCTGCTTTGTTTGCTCGATATTAGATAATGATCGATTTGTTAAATCTCCTAAAAATAATATTTTTTTAGAATTTATACTTTGTTTTATCTGAATATTATTTATCAGATTTGTTAAACTTTCAAACGATTCACGAACTATAAAATCTGTAAATTTATAATTAAGTTCATAATACAATCTTTTTTTTAACACTTTTTGTTGTGTTTTATCAAGTTCAGTTATTGTGTAATCTTTGTTTTTTGGTATTTTTAACACAGTAAATATAGGTAAGTAAGGTGAAAGAGCAGTTCAAACAGGTAAATCCATACCTGTAGTTGTTTTTAGTATACTTACTTTGTTGCTGCTGATATGATCAAAAATTAGATATTCTAAATATTCAGTGCCAAATAAATCACCATCTTGATATATAAGGATATTATTATCATTTAATACATTTTCTAAGCTTTGGTTATTTAAAAAATCTTTTTCAAAAATTTGCAAAATATCATTGTCCGACAATAATTTTTGCATATGAAATTTTTGGTATGTTTGATTGATAACATTTATAACAGTATCATTAAATTCGGATTTAGATTTAATTAATGTAGGCTTGCTAAAATAAATCGGAGTAGTTGAAATCTTATTTTTATCTATAAATTGATCAAAAAGCTCAGAATTATTCATAACAATTCCTTGTTGAACTTGCTTAAGTCGTAGCAAATCCATTAAATATGGTGTATCAGTAGAAACAGTTTCTGAATAATCTTTTTTATTTGAACATGAAACTGCAATAGCAGTGAATATTGGTGTAGAGATAAGTAGTGATTTTAATAATTTACTCTTGAATGACATATGTAAACGCTAAAACATCATCAACAGAATTTTCAAACAAAGCTGATTTTCATTTCTTCACTACTAATCTATATTCACCATCTTCTGTTGTATGATATTCTATTAATTCATCATTTGATGAAATAGACTTAGAAGATGCTACTGTTATTCAACCTTGAATTTTATCATATTTTTCTAAATACAAATCATAATCAGAAAACTTTTCTGATTGTCTATTCAATACCACTTTATGTTTTAATCAATCATTAGAACGATGCTCAATGCTTCATTTTTCACTTTCCTTATTTAATCTGTCAACTTCAATAGAATTAGCAACTATTCCACCAATAGGTCCTAAAAATCATCATCAATTAACATTAGGATTATATGCTGGTTGATTTTCTTTGTTTTTTAATAAACCTGCATTAAACATCCATGATAAAGATGCTTTTATTGTTTTTCCTTTTGAAGTAAAAAAAGAATTAGTAGATTTTATTACACCAGCTGAATTATTATATTTAACTGTTGCATAATTAATATGATTTGATGCTTTTATCATATTTTCATAATCAGGAATTCCGGCTCCATATTTATTTGAAAAACCGCTAGTCTTTATTTTTTGATCACTATCATTTGTTGAAACAGCAGATGCACTAAGGATGCTTTTTAATGCTGGTATTCTATATAAATCATTGTCTAATAAAGGTTTTTCTCGTAATAATGTTGATAGCATACCCGCAACAACAGGAGATGAAAAACTTGTTCCTTGTCAGGTTTGTCCGTTAGCTAATGTATATGAGCCTGGTGCAGCTATAAAAGGCTTAGCTATATCACCGTGACTCGAATCAATTAAAACATTAGAATATGATGCTATTTTATTATCTTTTATGTTATCGTTTAAATTTTTATCTAGTGCACCAACAACTATTGAATTATATGATAAACCAAATTGATTTATTCACTTCATCATTTTCTGATTATCATTTCCATTTCCAGCTGAAATTACATTCAATACACCATATTTTCTTGATAAATAATCAAGAATATAACTTTCTTCATCATAATACTTATATTTTTCTTCATTAAAACTTCCGTAACTGTGATTTATGATTTTTATTTTTTTGTCAATTACCATTTCTTCTAATCTTGTTTGTCAATCAGAATTTGTATTATAAAATGATGAAAAATATATGCTAGCTTTTTTGTCAAAACCTTCTTTTCCTGCTGCTATTATTGTCGAAATTAAACCATGATCATTGTTCACATTATATTCGTTAAGTATTTCAACTTTGTTTTTGTCGAAATTATTAGTTTTTCATTTTTGTAGTGCTCTATTTGCTTCCAAAATACCTATTTTATTTAAATTATATCCACCATGACTATTAAGATCTTTTTCGTTTTGTTTTAGAAAATTAACGGTTTTATAAACATCATTTATATTCTTAATATCATAATTATGGTGATTATAATAAGATCCACCACCTAATATTCTAGTATCAATTTCACTAAATTTTGTCATCAGCATCATATTTGATTCTGGATTATTTTTATACAATATAAATCTATTTACTTGTTTGTTATCCTTTATTTTTGAAATAAATTCTTTGCGATCTGTTTCGCTTTTGAAATAAAATCATACAATAGGTGATATTCTGCTAATAACAGAATTTAAAAAATCTATTTTCAACATTTTCATATGCTCAAGAAATTTTTGATTTTCTGTTTTTATAAAATCTTCATCATTGATTTGATTTTGATTTTTGTAATTATGATTTAATAGAACCTTTAATTCAAAATGATTATCAGGTTGTGGTGTTGAAGAATTAATACTATAATTTCTAGCAAAAGATTCTCTTATTTGTAGTTTTGGATTTGTTGAATTTTCATATCATTGAACATTAGTTACATTCCTTGGTGTTGATACAATGGTTATAGGAAAAACAACAGTAGATGCTATACCTAGTACACATAAGAACTTTCTTTTATGTTTCATTATGCTCCTTTTTTAATTTTAAATTGATAAGGCATTTTTTCTTATAACAAAACAATTAAATACCATATAAGATTTTCATCCTTTTTTAACCTTATCTATAATTATATTAGCATAAAAAGTAAAATTACAAAATTTTTTATATTCGTTAAAAAAACCAAGAAAATTTCGCTTCCTGTTTTTATTCTTTTTAACTATAAATTATCAGATGTTAATTCATCATACCTAGATCATTTGCTGACAAAAAATGTTTTGTTTTAGAAAATCAGGATTAGTTTCACAAACACTAAAAATGAAAATAGACAATGCAAAGGAGATAATAAAGCAGGAATCATTAAAAATAACAAAAAAACACAAAAAATGCTTAATTATTTGAGATAAGAAATTTTTGTTGATGTTTGCTCCGCTGATGACTATGGCGAAGATGATGAAATTTAAAATAACAAGGTTTTCTTGTTATTTTATCTTTGCTTTA
Source organism: Mycoplasma sp. AC1221 (assembly GCF_054353815.1). Lineage (NCBI taxonomy): Bacteria > Bacillati > Mycoplasmatota > Mollicutes > Mycoplasmatales > Mycoplasmataceae > Mycoplasma > Mycoplasma sp. AC1221. The sequence continues at coordinate 64,041 of NZ_JBTHHH010000002.1, forward strand.
CCAAAAAGTCATTAGTTTCTTTAAAATTTAACACACCTTTAAATTTAATACTATAATCATTTGGTGCTTGAAAAACTTCTAAAATGAGATTTACTTTAACATCACTTGCTTCCTTATTTTGATCATCACTTCTTCTTGAATTAAATTCAAACACTCTTTCTGATATTTTAGCTAATGTCATTTCCTTATTTCTGCTATTAATATCATATTTAATTGTTTGATACGGATAAGTAAAATGATATATATTACCTTTTTCTTTTATAATACGAATATATAAATTATTATTAGTAAGTATATCTGAAAGGTCTTTTGCTTTTAAATATTGAGATTGAAAAATATTTTTAATTTCTTGTTTAGACAGATTAAGATGTAAGTTTTGTGAAATATTATATATATTGTCTAAAAACTGATTGTTAAATTCTGATTCATTAGTTATTTTCAGATACTCAGTAGTTGATGGTATTAGAGCAAGTATATCATTTGTTAACTCACCTAAAAATTCTACAGGTTTATATATTATATCTTGCCTAATTTGCGCTTTATTTATAAGTAACTTTATGTCAATTTGTTTGTCCCCTAGAATAAAATCGTCTTTTTTGTAATGCAATTCATTAGATAAATTGTTAATATACTGATCTATTTGGTCATTAGGAAATTCTTTAATTTCATAATCCTTGTTTTTAGGTAACTTAAAGATTGTAAATATCTTTCTTGTATAATAAATATAAAGGTGTTTAACATCTAAATAATAACCAGGTAGAATTTTAAAAATTTTGATTTTCCCCATATCATTTTCCGCATCATAAACAAGATAATCTAGATAAGATGGGATTTGATACGGGGTTTGCTCATAAATTAAAATATTTTGTGTTTTTAATATATCATCTATGTTTTTAGCATCTAAAAAATCATCTTCAAATGTTTTTGTTATTTCTTCATCACTCATAGATTTATTTAAGTTATATTTTTGGTAAAGTTCATTAACCTTACCTACAACATTCTTAATAAACTCATCTTTTGTTTTAATTAAAAGTGGTTGATTAAAATAATTAACAGCACTTCATTGATCTTTTTTGTAAGGAATAAATTGGTCAAAAATTTGTGAATTATTTAGTTTAATATCTTGTGATTGTTGTTTTAATCTTAGTAAATTTATTGAATATCCAAGGTTACGTTCGGTTTGTTGAGTTTCTGAATTTTTATTATCGTGTTTTGAAGTTGAACATGCAGATGCAATAATAGTAATAATAGGTGTAGTACCGAAAATAAATTTAAATAGTTTATTTTTGAACAACATATGTATATGCTAAAATATCATCCACTGAGTTATCAAATAAAGCTGATTTATATTTCCTTACTACTAATCTATATTCTCCTGAACCATCTGATTTATATTCAATTAATTCATCATTAGATGTTGAAGATTCAGATCTTGCAACTTCAACTCAACCTTTATTATACTCATACTTTTCTAAGATAAAATCATAATCTGAAAATTTCATTTTTTGTTTTTTTAATACTTCATCTGTTTTTAATCAATCTGATTTGTGGTGGGTTTTTTCTCATTCTGATGTCTCTCTTTTTACACGATCTGACTCTACTTTGTTAGCTATTAAACCACCGATTGGACCTAAAAATCACCATCAATTTACATTTGAATTGTATTTTGGTTTATTTTCAAGATTCTTTAATAAACCTGCATTAAACATTCATGATAACGATGCTTTTAATATTTGGCCTGAATTTAAATAAATCGAATTTGATCTTTTAAGAATATCATTAGTATCGGATGAATTGATCTTTAATATACTTAAATTATCTGCGGCTATTTTCATATTTTCAAAGTCAGGTATACCTGATCCATATAAATTGCTAAAACCATTAGATTTATTGAGTTGTTTCGGATCGTTTGTTGATATAGCAGAAGCACTAAGGATACTTTTTAAAGCAGGTATTCTAGTTTCATCTTTATCTAATATTAATTTTTTCTCTCTTAATAATGTAGATAATAATCCAGTTATAACTGGTGCAGAAAAACTTGTTCCATTTTTTTCTTCATATAATTCAAACGTTCCAGGTGCAGTTATAAATGGTTTTGCAACATCACCATTACTTGGGTCAATTAATATATTCGAGTATGATGCAATTCGGTTGTCTTTTATATTTGCTTCTAAATTCTTATTTAATGCACCTACAACAATTGAATTGTAAGATAATGAATATTTATTTATTCAATTCATTCCTCTGCCATCATTACCATTTCCAGCAGAAAATACATTTACAACACCATATTTTCGAGAAAGATAATCAACTATATAACTTTCTTCACCGTAAAGTTTTTCTCTTAAATTAAGACCACTTCCGTAACTATGGTTAATAACTCTAATACCTTTATCTATAATTAAATCTTCAAGTCTTTTTTGTCAGTCGCTATTTTTGCCATCAAAAGATGTAAAATAAATACTTGCTTTCTTATCAAAACCTTCCTTGCCACCTACAATAGATGAAACAATAATACCGTGATCATCTACATCTTCTTTTGTCTCTGTATATTGATTCAAAACGTACATATTATTTTTGAAAAAATTATATGTAGTCGAATAATTAAGTTGTCCTCTATATTCCATAACACCTACATTATTTTCATTGTAACTGGTATGACTATTTAGATCTTTTTGATTTTGTTTTTCAAAATTTACTGTTTTATAAATTTGATATTTATTTTTGATTTCATATCTGAAAAGATCATCTCTGTATGAATAATAATTATCAGGAGATTCATAAATTTCTTTTACAGGTATTTTGATATTTGTTATATCATTTTTATAAAGAATAAATCTATTAACCTGATTATCTTTATTTAATTTATGTATAAATTCTTTACGATTATCTTCATTTTGAAAATAAAATCATACTATCGGTGAGATTCTGCTTGAAGTAGAACTCAGAAATTTTAATCCTATTTTTTTAACATAATTAATAAAATTTTGGTTTTGTTCTTTTATATATTTTTCATCATTAATTTGTAAGTTGGTTAAATATTTATGATTTAATAAAACTTTTAACTCATAATCATTATTTATTTGTCCAACACTTGAATTAAGATTATAATTTTTAGCAAATGAATCTCTAACTTCTAACTTTAGATTATTTGCTTTTTCATATCATTGGATGTTTTTATTTGTATTTGGTGTTGATACGATTGCAATAGGTAAGACAATAGCCGATGTCATACCTAATGCTCATAAAAATTTTCTTCTATTTTTCATTTTACTCCTTTTATTTTGATTGATAACATTATTTAACTATTTTATTTAGTATATTTTATAAAGGCAAGATTCCACTCCACCAATATATTATTTTCTTTTAATATTATTTTTGTTTTACTAAAAAATCATTGGTTTCTTTAAAGTTTAATATACTTTCAAATTCCACACTATAATCCTTTGGTATTTGAATAACTTCATAAATTAAATTTGATTTAATATCATCAAGTTTAGGTAGATCATATAAATATAACCTGCTTGAATTAAAACTGAATATTCTATCTGAAATTTCTGCTAATACAACTTCTTTGTTATTAGTTTGATATTTAATGGTTTGATACGGATAGGTTCAATGATATATATCGCTTTTTTTCATTTATAATACATATTTTAATACTAAAACATCAACTAAATTTTTAAATTGAGTTGATTTGTTTATATCTATTAAGTCTTTTTTTAATCTTATTTACTATATCATTGATTAATTTATTAAATATTGATAAATATAATTTATTATTAACATCATATAAATTTAGATACTTTAATATCCTCGGTTTATAATCTCAATTGTTTATAAATTTTGATGTCAGTTTATTTTCAATAACCATTTTACTCCATTTTTTAATTTTAAATTGATAAGGTAGGTTTTATTATATTTAATTATTTACCTTAATAAGATTTCATCCTTTTTTAACCTTATCTATAATTATAATAACATAAAAAAGTGAAATTACAAAATTTTTTATATTTGTTATTAAAAAAAACCAAGAAATTTTACTTCTCGGTTTTTTTGCTAATGAACTATAAATTATCAGATGTTAATTCATCATACCTTGATCAGTTGGTAACAAAAAATGTTTTATTTCTAACCATTTCATTATCTTTATCAAACAATTGATAATTTTCGCTTTTAGGAACACTGATAAACAAAGCAATTGGACGATGTGAATTACGAACATTTTCGCTGTTAGGCATAAATCAATTAATAAGATATACTTTCTTTAAAATACTATCTAAATTAAAACTATAAGCATCGATATTCCTTGCATAATTATCTGTAAAATAATAATATACATTGTTATTATGCAGTAAATTTTCTAAGCTTGTATTTGCTACTAATTGAGCATATTCTTTAATTCGACCTACTTGATAAGAATTTAAATTATTAAAAACTATATCATCAATATTTGAAAGAGTACCAATTTTTTGAAAATTTTCTTTTATAGCTTCATATTTTTTGTATTCATTAACACTTGCTTCATCTTTTGATGTAGATAAACGATAAAAATCGTGTTTTTTATTAAGTTCATTTTTGTTTAAAAGTGATATATATTCATTTTCCTTTTGAAAATAAATTGCAGGATGATATTCATTAAAGAATGATAAATTATCAAAATTCTTTTTGCTTTGTGATCTAACTGCTTGCGAAAAATTACGAACTAAACTTTCGAATCTTTTCACTTCAGATGCAGAAAGAATTTTATCTAAATCAGACTGATCTCTTCCTTCGTTTTTTGCTTTATCATATGCTTTATATTTTGTAAGATTATTATTAAAGAATTCGTTATTTTCAGTTCTGATTTTCTTTTGTAAATCTAATACAGATTGAACAGGTGAAATTTTATCATTTTTACTTGGGGTTTGTTTATCAGTTCCACCAACCTTAATTTTTTCATCGTTAATTTTCCGATAACTACATGAAATAGCAGCCGATGTTGTTATTAAAGGCAATAAAGAACCTCCTGAAACCAAAATTTTTCTAACACTTTTTTTCATAATTATTTAATGTTTTTTAAACATTGCTCCATAATTGATATATATCTATATTATAGTCTTTTTTAGCAATTCAAACATTCTTATAATTTTTCTGGTATATAAATATTTCTAGTGAAAAAATAAATATGTTAATTTTTCACATATTTATACTTTAAATCAATTTTTAATTAATTCTTACTTCTTCATAGAATTCTAAAACATCATCTTCTTGGATATCATTAAAATCTTTTATATGTGTACCAAAGTCTTTACCTTTTACAACTTCTTTTGCATCATTTAATTCACGACGTAAAGTTTCTAGTTGTCCTTCGTGAATTATTTTTCCTTTACGATATACTTTTACCTTACATTTTTCGCGAACCACACCAGCATCCATCATACATCCTGCAATCTTTCCTACTTTTGAATAAAAGAAAACCTTGATAATATGTGCTTCACCGATCTTGCAATCTTCATAAATTGGTGCTTTTAATTCATCTAAAATACTTTGACAATCTTGAATTATCTTATAAATTACATTATGCTCAATAATACTAATATTTTGTGCCTGAGCATTTTGTTTCATATTTGATGGTGTTTTTAGGTTAAACACGAAGATTATAGCATTTGATGCTTGTGCTAGTAATAAATCATTTCCGCTTACAAACCCTGCAGATGCAGCAATAACCTTTATAATTGCTTCATCATTTTCAAGTCCATTTATTTGTCCTTTGATAGCTTCAGAAGTCCCGTGAACATCTGATTTAATTATAATATTTATTATTTTTTTACCATCTGAATTTGCATTTACTAATGATTTATCATGCAATAAATTCATTTTATCAGAAAAAGCCTTTTCGTTAGCTAATTTCTTTGCAAATTTTTCATCACTAAATCCAATAAATTTATCACCAGCATCAGGGGCATAATTTAATCCTGTTATAATTGCCGGCATACCTGGATAAACTTTTTTAATAGGATGTCCGTTTGTATCAGTTAAAGAACGAATCCTTCCATATTTAGAGCCAGCAACAATAAAGTCACCTTTATATAATGTTCCATTTTCAATTACTATTGTAGAAACTGCACCAGCACCTTTATCAACACGTGATTCGATAACTGTTCCAATTGGATATCGTTTTGGATTAGCTTTTAAATCTAAAAGTTCAGCAAGTAAGGTTATTTCATCAAATAATTGAGTTAAACCATCACCGTTTATTGCTGATCCATAAACTATTTGAGTGTCTCCACCGTATTCATTGATTACAACTTCATTATCTGCTAACTCTCCCTTCAAACGATCTAAATCCTTGTTAGGCTTATCCATTTTATTGACAAAAACAATAATAGGAACATTAGCTGCCTTTGCATGTTGAATCGCTTCTTTGGTTTGAGGCATTACACCATCGTCTGCTGCAACAACTAAAATAATAATATCAGTAATTTTCGCTCCACGAGCACGCATTTTAGTAAATGCTTCATGCCCTGGAGTATCTAAGAAAGTTATTTTTGCATTCTTATGTTCAATTTGATATGCTCCGGTATGTTGGGTAATCCCACTTGATTCGGTTGCGACAATATTCGATCGTCTTATTTTATCTATTAGGGTGGTTTTTCCATGATCAACATGACCCATCACAGTAATAATTGGACTACGATGAATTAAATCTTCTGGTTTATCTTCAAAATTTACTTCATCTAAAAAGTTTGATCCATCAACATTTGTTTCTTTTTGAAAGTCTAAATTATTTTCTAAACAAATTTCACCAATTTCTTCTTCGGATAAAATGTGATTAAGATTATACATCTTACCTTGTAAAAAGAATTTTTTGATTATGTCGTTTGCATTAATACGAGTAATTTTAGCAAAATCTCCGATAGTCATTTTACCTGTAAAAATAAACACTCCATCTTTTACTTCAGTTTTTGCTGTTTGTAGTTGTTGCTTTATTTCAGCAACATTACTAATCCGATGTGTTTTCTTTGACATTGATCACCTCCTGAATTTGTGATTCCAAGTCATCGTAAGTTTCTTTAGTGACATTGGTACGAAAGGTACGATTTAATGCTTTAGTTCTTCTTATTTTATTCCAATTTTCAAAAGATGGAATAAAATAAGCACCTCTTCCTTTCATATTTTGATTTTTATCTAAAATAACTGTATTTGCTTTGCGATTAAAATCAAAACGCAACATTTCCTTAACATTTACTATTTGGTTAGTCGCGATACATTTACGATTAAAGTTTTTAAGATTCTCATTCATCATCTAAATCATCAAAATTAATATCTGTATCTAAACCATAGTTCATTAAATCATTATCAACTTTAAAGTCTTTAATCTTCTTGTATTCAGTAATAACTTTTTTCTCTTTTTTAATTTGGTTTTTATTATTAAATTCTTTTGGTTTATCACTACTTTGCATACTATTTTGAAATTCTTCTATTTCTTCTTCTGCTGCAAAGTTAATATCAAATGATGAATTAATATCATCTACAAAATCATAATTATTTAACTCGCTATCAGATTGAATTTGGTTATCAACTTTTTCAAATAAATCATCAAACATACTTTCACTAGATTGTTTAATTTTATCATTTGTTTTTTGTAATTTATTTTTTTGTTGTGAATCAATAGTTTCCGATGTATTTTGTTTAGCAATTAATGAATCGCTAGTCTGCATACGCATTGAACTATAAAAGTCTGCTACATCTTTATCAAAATCATCCATTGAAATATTGATATCTTTAAGATATTGATTTGGTTTTGATTTTCTTGGTTTTTTATTTGTGTTAAATAACGATTTTTCTCTTAGAACAAATGTCTTTTTAACTTCTTTTAATTTAAATGGTATTTTTAGTTGCATCGCTTTTTCAACATCAACAACTTCTATTTTGGTTTCAGTTAATTTTGATGCTAAGTCAATATTTAATGCACTGCGACCAATTGCTGTTTTAAATTCTTCTTTTTCAACTACAGCATAGGCTTTTTGAGTTTTCTTGTGCAAAACAACATCAATTACTTTAGCAGGCGATAATGCATTTTTAACATATTCTAATTTATTTGCAGATCACCTTATAATATCTATTTTTTCTTTAATAATATCAGATACAGCAATGATGCGTTTGGCTCCCTCACCAAAAATTGAACCAACAATATCGTAGTTAAAGTTACGATTTGGATTAACTCTTACAGCAACCTTAGAACGAATTCCTGGTATTCTTTGCACCTTAACAATTTCGATATCTCCGCTACCTATTTCAGATATCTGAGTTTTTAAAGTTTCTTGGACTTGGTTTGGATCAATCATCGAAACTTCTAAAACATTGAGATTATTTTCTAAATTAATACCTTCTAATGTAACCTGTATATCTGAACCAGGATGTATCGGTTCAGAACGATTTAATTTATGTTTCGATAAGTAAGCTTTATATAAGCGATTATCTTCTAAGATTTCCACTAAAAATCCACCACGAACCATAGTTGATAAAACCTTAGCATGAAATTTTTGACCAATTTTATTAGCAAAAATATTGCTTATACGTTCTTTATCAACAAATTTTAACTCACTGCGAAACCCGTTTTCTATAGCAGCACGATGTTTTTTACTGATTCAACCAAAATCTCAAATTATATCAACTGTATCACCTGAATGAATATTCGGATTTAAAATTTTCGCTTCTTTAATATGAATAAATAATAATCTCTGTAAATCTGGTTCACTATTTTTCTCATTTATTTCTTCAAAAACAATTTCATCTGAATCATCTACTACTATAATATTATGCTTGATTAATGTGATAGTCTTATCTTCGTGATTAACTATAAAATCAATTTCTGCATCAGGATCTATATCTTTTGTTATAACTTTTAATGTTTCTTCTTTAAAGATATTTAAAATGGTATCAAAGTCAAAATTTTTAGATTCTGCATATGAGTTAATCATTTGATATAACTGATTTTTTTCATTTATTCTTTTGTCAATAACAATATTTTTATTTTCTGCCATATGTTCCTTAAAATTTAATATATAACTCTACTGAAGAAATATTATTTTTTTCAAATGATACTTTTCGCATCTGCCCTTTTTTATTTCATCTAACAAGTATTTTATCATCAAAAACTTCCAATAATGTGACTACAAAGATATTATGTGATTCATAACTTTTAATTGTTTTTATTTTTATTTCTTTATTTATATAACTTGTTAAATCATTGATATCTAAATCCGTTTTTAAACCCTTTGATAAAACTTCTAAATTATATTCATCTTTAAACCAATTTTGAGTGTTTAAAAACATTGAAACTTGTTTGGATAATTCTTCAACTTGCTTTAAGTCAGTAAACTTACTTGTAATTTCTAAAGTTTGTCCAAAATCATTTGAAACCATTTTTGCATCCAAAATATTATCACCAAATTGTTCAATTAAAATTTGTTTATAGTTCATTTGACTCCTTAAAATAAGAAAAGTTGCACTGACGTACAACTCCTTATAATTCATAAAAAAGAGAAGTTGTTATATTATAGCAGTTTATGATAAAAATTTATTATTAATTTAGATTTTTTATTTTATATTAATAAGATTAAAAAATTATTTATGATAAGTTATATTATTTTTAATTGTAAAACTTCGATATATTTGTTCAATAAGCATTATGCGAAATAATTCGTGTGGAAAAGTCATTTTGGAAAAATTTATCTTATTTTCAAAATATGATTCATCAACTCCGTTTGAACCTCCAATTACAAAAGTAACATTATCAATATCTAAAAACAAATTACCGAATTCTATTGAATCATATTGTTTTGCATTGGTAGATAAATAAAATACTTTTGAGTTTTTAGGTATCTTATCAAGGATTAATTGGGTTTCTTTTTTTATTTTCAAGTCAATATTATCATTTTTTTGTTCTTTGATTTCTATTAAATTAATTTTTGCAAAAAAAATAATTTTCTTGATATATTGTTTATAGATATCTTGGTATTCTTTTGATAAACTTCCAACAGCGATAATATTCAATTTCATTACTTTTTGCTACCTAAATAAAACATCAACATTTGTATATCAGTAGGATTTATCCCGGAAATCCGAGATGCCTGACCTATGGTTTGTGGTCGAATTGCTTCAAGTTTTTGTCGAGCTTCTGTTGCTAAATTCATCACTTTCTGATAATCTATATCTTTTGGTATTTTTAGTGAATCTAAGCGCGACATTTTTTGTGCTTGGATTTGTTGTTTTTTAATATAACCATCTAAACGGATAATGGTAGTAAGTTCATTTTTGAATTCGAAATCACCTAGTACTTCTTCTGCTTTAACATCTGGTCGGGCTAAAACTTTTAACATTGAAACTCCATTTTCTATTCCATATTTTTGTGCTAATTGTGACTTTGAAGATAAAAATTCTTCACTCAGTTGCTTTATTTTTGCATCTATGGTTTGATATTTTTTTAGTACATAATCATATGTTTGTTTAGAAACCAATCCGATTTGATAACCATATTTAGATAAACGTAAGTCAGGGTTATCATTACGCAATAACAATCGATATTCAGCTCTAGATGTTAACATTCGATATGGTTCTTTTGTTCCTTTTGTTACCAAATCATCTATTAATACTCCGATATATGCATCATCACGCTTTAAAATTAATGGCTCTTTATTTTCTAGATTTAATGCAGCATTTATTCCTGCAATTAATCCTTGTGCGGCTGCCTCTTCATATCCACTTGTTCCATTGATTTGTCCTGCTGTATAGAGATTTTTAATCACTTTTGATTCTAAGGATGGTTGGATTTGTAAGGGATTTAAAGCATCATATTCAATTGCATACCCTCATTTTTGGATGCGACAATTTTGTAATCCTGGTATAGTTCTTAACATCCTATCTTGCACATCTATTGGCATTGATGTTGACATCCCGTTTACATATATAATACTTCCATCAGCTGTTTCAGGTTCAAAAAAGATTTGATGACGATGTTTATCTCGAAAACGCATTACTTTATCTTCTATGCTAGGACAATATCTAGGTCCCACCCCTTCGATTAAACCTGAATACATAGCAGATTTACCAATATTTTCTTCAATTATTTTGTGTGTTGCATCATTTGTATAGGTAAGATAACATGAAATTTGTTTATCAAGTTTGATCTTAGAACGGTTTGAAAAAGTCAATATAGTATCTTCTAAGTCTTCTTTTTCTACTTGTGAAAAATCTATTGAATCGGCATAAATTCGAGCAGGTGTACCAGTTTTAAGGCGTTGAAGATGCAAACCCAATTTTTGTAGTGATAAACTAAGTTTTGGTGTAGTTTTTTGATTATCAGGTCCGGATATAGTAATTTCATCTCCACGTAAAATTCTTGAATTCATATATGTTCCAGTTGTGATCACTAACACAGTTGTTTTTATAACACTTCCATCTGATAAAACAACACCAACTACTTTTTTTTCTGAATCTGTTAAAACTTCTTCAACAACCGCTTCAATTAAATCAATATTTAGATGCTCATTTAGTGCTTTCGCAATAATATTAGAATATTTATCTTTGTCTATTTGAGCCCTTAATGCCCTAACAGCAGGACCCTTTGATTCATTTAACATCTTAATTTGAATCATCGCTAAATCTGAAAAATATCCCTGAATTCCACCTAATGCATCAATTTCACGAGTTATAATCCCTTTTGCAGGACCTCCAATCGACGGATTACAAGGCATCATCGCTAAACGCTTTAAATCAAATGAAATTAATGCAGTTTGATGACCTTTATTTCCTAGAGCAAAAGCAGCCTCCACACCTGCATGACCACCACCAATAACGATTGCTTGATAACTTTTTTTCATATTTACCTCTTTAATTTTTATTATATTAAAAATGTTATATTTTTTTAGCAAAATTTTTAATTTGTTTTGCTTGTGAATTAAATCTTAATATCTTTGTGTATAAATCCCTTTATTTTTTTTTGCTATATATAACATAAAAAAGAAAATAAATTTCTTTTATATAGCTCCAAAACAAAAATCGTTAAATTATTTTAATATTTAAAAATTCTGCTATAATAGCATAACCCATATATTTTTATATGGTTAGCATAAAGAGTATGGTAGTTGACAACGAAAACCATTGCCAACCGGTTTAATACACGGTGGAGAGTCAGGGGATGTATCCCAACATGCAAATGACCATCTTTATGCTCCTATTTAACTAATAAGGAGTTTTTTTTTATATGAGAAAATTATTTACCAGCGAATCAGTTGGAAGAGGACATCCAGATAAAGTCTGTGATCAAATTTCAGATGCGATTTTGGATGCTTATTTAACCTTAGATCCATATGCTAAAGTTGCAGTCGAAACAATGGCGAGTGGACACAACATCTTTATAGCAGGGGAAGTTAAAACAACTGCTGATATTGATGTTATTGAAATTGCTAAAAATATCTTAAAATCCTTAGGATATTACACTAACGAAACAAGTTTTATCACAGACATCCGACATCAAAGTCCCGACATCGCTCAAGGAGTTGAATTAGGTGATGAAATCGGAGCAGGTGATCAAGGGATAATGTTTGGTTATGCAACTAACGAAACCGATGTTTATATGCCACTTGCGATTACAGTTGCACATGAACTTGTCAGGGTGGCTGAAAAACTTAGAGTTAGTGGAGATTTTGTATGAGCAAAAGCTGATATGAAATCGCAAGTTACCTTAGATTACAGCGATCCCAAACATACAAGTGTTGATACAGTTTTATTAAGCATTCAACATTCAAGTAAGTATGTTGAATCCGAATTTAAAGATTATATAGTGCAAAAAATCATTTTGCCAACATTACAAAAATTTAATTTAGATGCTCCAAAACACATCCTAATTAACCCAACCGGACAATTTATTATCGGTGGACCTATTGGGGATACTGGCTTAACAGGACGTAAAATCATTGTTGATACCTACGGTGGAGCATCGCGACATGGCGGTGGAGCTTTTAGTGGTAAGGATGCTACCAAAGTTGACAGATCTGCTGCATATGCTGCTCGATGAGTGGCAAAAAATGTTGTTGCAGCAGGTTTAGCAGATAAAGTTGAAATCCAAATTGCTTATTCTATTGGAATAGCAAAACCTATTTCGGTTATGGTTGAGACATTCGGGAGCGAAAAAATCGCTAAAGAAAAAATTGAAAATGCAATTATTAATACCTTTAATCTCACACCAAAAGCAATTATCGAAGCGCTTGGATTAAGAAAACCAATTTATGCAAAAACAGCATATTTTGGACACTTTGGTAGAAATGATATCGATCTACCATGAGAGCGACTTAATAAAGTTGAAGAATTAAAACAATATTTAAAATAATTACCTAAGTTGACACTTTAAAAGACTATAATATTAAGAAAGGATTTTATGGCAAAGTTTATCGATGAAGTTAGCATATTATTGCAAGCTGGTAAAGGTGGAGATGGGATGATCTCTTTTCGTCGCGAGGCGCATGTTGATAAAGGTGGCCCAGATGGAGGCGATGGAGGTCGTGGAGGAAACATCTATTTTGTTGGTGATTTAGGTAAAAACACCTTGCTTAGTTTTTACAAAAACAAGCATATTACAGCAGAAGATGGTGTCAAGGGTGGCCCAAAAAATCTTTACGGTGCTAATGCTAAAGATACTTATGTCAAAGTTCCAATAGGAACCTTGGTATATAATGGGACGAAATTAATTGCTGATGTTATCAAAGCTGATCAAGCATATTTGGTAGCAAAAGGTGGAAAAGGTGGTCGTGGTAATAACAAGTTTAAAACCGCTAAAAACACAGCACCTAGAATTGCTGAAAACGGTATGCCTGGAGAAAAATACCAAGCACATATAGTCTTAAAAATTCTTTCTGATGTCGGTGTGGTAGGTAAGCCTTCAGCAGGAAAATCGACATTTTTAAATTCTATTTCAAATGCACATGCAAAAGTTGCAGAATATGAATTTACAACCTTAGTACCACAATTAGGAATGGTGCAATTTCATCAAAACTCTTTTACCGTTGCTGATTTACCTGGTTTAATTCAAGGTGCCGCATTAGGTAAAGGACTTGGAATTCAATTTTTAAAACACATCGAAAGATGTAAAGTCATCGCACATATTATTGATTTTGGTTCAGAAGATAAAAACCCGATTTTAGACTATGAAACTATTAATAACGAACTAAAATCATATAATTTAAAACTTGAATCAAAACCACAATTAGTTATAGCAAATAAATCTGATTTAGATGCTTTTAATGTGCATTTAAAATCTTTTAAGGATAAATATCCTGATGTTAAAGTTATTTCGATATCTGCAATTTTTCATCAGAACTTAGAAGTTGTTAAAGCTGCTTTATGAGAACTTATTTCAACTACTCAATTTCAGACAATTACTGAAGAAAATGATTCAGTAAAGGTTATAACTTATGAACCAGATTTTATTGTAAAAAATCCTTATAAAGGATACTTTGATGTTAGTGGAAAGAAAGTTGAAGAACTTTATTATAAAATTCCTATTAACACTTATGATAACTTAGTTCGCTTTAATAACATCCTTAAAAAAATCGGTGTATGAGATGAACTAATTCGTCGCAACATCCAAAAAGGTGATATCGTTGCAATTTATGGTTTTGAGTTCGAATGAGATGACCAAGAATAGGGGGTAATATGATATCTATGTTTAAGATTCTCCCGAAAAATCTGAAGAATCGGATTTGATTTGGAATATCTTTAATCTTATTAAATGTAATTATAACAATGTTTATTCCAATTTTTATTGCTCAATTTTTACCTCTGTTGATTAATAAAAGTGGAACATATCACATAGTACTTTTCAATCATATAATTTATCAATCTACAAATTTTTCTAATACATTAGGTCTACTTTTAGGTGTTACCTTAGGATTAATCGCTTTTTCTTCTTTTGTATCAATGATGGGTCTTTTAATCATTGTCTGATCAGGAGAAAGAGCATCAAATTTTTATCGCGATAAACTGTTTGCTAAATACCAAAAGTTATCATTAAAAGAAATTGCACAAATTACACCAGAAAGTCTTATCACTCGAATCAACGACGATGTTGCAGTCTTTTGAGAGTTTTTAGTTGGAGCAAGCACTACCTTAGTTAAAGCTCCTTTTTATATCATTGCTGGTTTAGTTTTTGCATTTTTAACTGATGTTCCTTTAACATGAGCGATTATTGCCGTAATTCCTTTGCTAGTTTTTGTAATGTATTTTATCTTTAAATTTGTTCGACCATTAATTGCGCAAAACCGTAAAAACTTGGATGCAATTACCAAAGAATCTGATGAAAACATCCTAGGAATCAGATTTATTAAAGCATATAACCTGCAAGAGCAACAATATAGCAAATATCAAAGAGCAACCAATAAATGAAAAGTTAATGAACGCGGAATTTTTTCACTCTTTTCATTAGCAATGCCAGCTTTTTTCTTTATTACTAACTTAATAATTATTATTATTTATGCTGTTGCATTTGTGACAATTCAAAAAAATTCAAATACTAATATCCCACAATTAATTGCTAAGATTAATACATTTATTGAATATGAATTTATTATCGCACTTGGTATCAGTAGTTTTAGTCAATTTTTAGGAACTTTTTTCCGCGCTCGTGTTTCTGCTAAAAGAATTTCATATGTCTTTAACTTTAAAAGTTCGGATAAAGTATTTCCAACACATCTTAATACAAATAACGATAAAAACAGCTACAGCATTGAATTTAAAAACTTGAATTTTAAATATTTTCAAACATCTGAAGATTATGTATTAAAAGATATTAATTTTAAAATTGATGCAGGTCAAACCTTAGGAATCATCGGACCAACTGGTGCTGGAAAATCTACCTTAGCAAGCTTATTGATTAAAAATATGCAATATACTGACGGAAATATTTTAATTGATAACCAAGAAGTTAATAACCTTGATACCAACCAAATCCGTAAAGATGTCGGGATTGTATACCAAGATGCTTTACTTTATTCAGGCAGCATTAAATCTAATCTACTTTTTGCTAAAGAAGATGCTAATGAACTACAAATTCAAAAAGCACTCGATTCTTCATGTGCAAACGAATTTGTTAATTCGTTTGCAGATAAACTTGATCATGTTGTAGGACAACGTGGCAAAAACTTATCCGGTGGACAAAAACAACGTCTTTCGATTGCTCGAACCTTATTAATTGAACCAAAAATATTAATTTTAGATGATTCTACCAGTGCATTAGATAACATTACTACTAAAAACCTTATTCATAATTTGTCAACAAATTATCAAACCACCAATATTATCATTTCACAAAAAATTAATTCTATCAAGCATGCTGATAAAATTATCGTTTTAGACAAAGGTAGAATCATTGGACAAGGCAGTCACGATGAACTCCTACAAACATGCCAATGATATGCTGATGTTAACTTTAACCAATTACAACAATAAGGAGCATAATGACTAAACATTCAAATTGACATGCTTTTAAGGTTTGAGTTTCTTTTATTAAAGAAGATAAAACCATTATTTATTGAGCATTATTGTTTTCTGTTTTAAATGCATTAGCTTATATTGGTGGAAGTTTTTTAATAGGATTTGTTATTAACCACTTTTTTGAACCTCTAGCAAAAGGTAATATCACTTTTGAAAGTATTTCTATCACACAGTTTGCTTTGACTCTTGCTGGATTAGGTGGATGTTATTTAATATATGCCATTTTTCGTTATTTAGAAAATAGCATTTATGCTAAGGTTGCCTTTTATGCAGCGGCAAGGGTGAGAAACAAATTAATGCATTCGCTGTTAGAAATGCCCATTGGTTATTATGATAATAATAAAACTGGGGACCTTATTTCAAGCTTAATTGTTGATTGCAATAACATCGCTTTATCGCTTTATCAAGGGCTAACCCAAGTTATTAATGCAATATTTAACATCTCGATTGCTATAATTGTTATGTCAATGGTATCTGTTTATTTAACATTAATTGTTGTTCCGTTTTCACTTTTGATGTTTGCATCGGTTGCAATTGTAATTAGACGTTCACAACCATACTTTATCAAAGTTCAAGAAGCATTTGGAGAACTTAACTCTTTTGTCGAAGAAATGTTAGCAAATACTAAGGTTACAAATGCATTTAACCGTCAAGAATTAATTAATAGTGAGTTAAAAAAGATAACCAAAAAAATTCGTCAAATTGCTTTTCGAGGTGATTTAATTACCAAGAGTCTTGAAACTATTTATTATGTGATTTCAAACTTAATTATCTTAATTATTACAGCCATTTCAGCAGTATTTTATTTATTTTCAGTCCCTGTTTTAGGTGTACCTGGGTTAGGTGCAGGGGTGGATGGAAAAGCAACTGCTGCATTAATTTTTACTTATACATCATTGAATTGAAACTTTATGGGACCTTTTCAAGCGGTATTAGGAACTGTATTTCAAGCACAAGTCGGAATTGCAGCAACTACCAGAGTTATCCGGATTTTAGATGCACCAATTGAATCACATCAAAATGAAAAAATCCGCATTGTTAAAATCAGATTTGATCAAAATGAGCAAAAATTCATTGAAACTAACACAAATGATCCATATGCCTTTGCAGCATATAAATATAATCAAAACAATACCATTAGTTATGCATCAGTGAAAGGAGAAGTTGTTTTTGATAATGTTTTCTTTAAATATAATCCAAATTCTTCTAATTACCAACTTAAAGGAGCTTCCTTTAAGGCTGAGCAAGGAAAAGTGATTGCGATTGTAGGACCAACTGGTGCTGGTAAAACCACAATTATTAACTTAATTTCAAAATACTATGATTACCAACAAGGAAGCATTAAAATCGATGGAAATGAACTAAAGGAAATCAATTCAAAAGACTTGAAAGACATCTTAACTATTGTGCTACAAGATTCATTTTTATTCAATGAAACTATTTTAGCAAATCTTAAAATGACCAATCCAAATGCAAGTATGGAACAAATTGAACAAGCAACCCAAATGACACAAGCACACCACTTTATCCAAAATATGGAAAAAGGATATCAAACACAAATTGAACATAATGGAATGAATATTTCACAAGGTCAAAGACAACTGCTTTCTTTGTCGCGAGCAATTTTATCAAATCGTAATATTTTAATTTTGGATGAAGCTACTTCGAATATTGATTCAAGTACTGAGCAGATTGTTCAAAAAGCAATGCTGCATCTGATGCAATATAAAACTTCATTTATTATTGCTCATCGACTTAGCACCATTAAACATGCTGATTTGATATTAGTAGTAAATGACGGAGAGATTATCGAAAGTGGAACACATGAAGAACTTCTAAATGCAAAAGGCTTTTATAATAATCTATATCGGTCACAATTTAGTAACTAATACAACCTATGGTTGTGTTTTTAATAATGTTTGTTTATACTAAAATTTGATATCATTTATCTGAGTTAATTTTTGTTTATTAACAACTTTATTAACAAGTAAAATCAATATCTTTGCTTGTTTTTAAAATACACAATATAAGCATTTTTAGATTTTGACATTCTTGAAAAATTAACTTTTTACTTGAATTTATAGCACTAAAAATTTTTTTACCATATATATATATATATATATATAAGAGAGTATAATTTTATTCTATGAATTTATTGTGTGTTTTTTTGTTATACAATTTTTATACAGTCAATATATATAAAAATAACAAAAACTACAAAATTAAATAAGTAAAATATAAAGGAAGAAATTATGACTAACAAAAGAAAAGGAATAATTTTTGTTTCATCTGCTGCAGTTGCTGCTACAACTGTCACAGGACTAACAATAGGAATTTTATATGATCGCAAACAAGCAAGTGATCAATATAAAACCTTATATAATAAAACTTTAAATGATATAAAAAGGGTAAACATCTCTGATGAAACTAAGAGACTGCTTTTTGCAGATTTATCTAAATTACCAACTACATATAAGACCCCAAGACAATTTGAATATCTTGCAGAAATAAATAAGAAAATCACCGATGCAGCAGTTAATTCAGTAAATAACAAGTTAAATGAACTTGTGAATTTTGATTCTAAGGTTACTACTTTTACCAATCTTGATGATTTGATTACTTTCAACGATGCTCTTGATAAATTACTTGAATTTGATAAATTACTTCCAAAACTTAATGATTCTAAGGAAAAGGATGAACTTATTGCTCAGGCTGCACAAGCAACCAAACCAGAGCAAGTACAACCTTTAATTGATCGTCTTAAAGAATTAATTGATAAACAAGCAAAAGAGTTAGCAAAACTAAAAGAAAGTGTTGATGCTAAGATTGCTAAACTTCCAGCAGTAATTCAAGATAACTTTTTAGATTTACGTGCTAGAGCAGGGGATGATAAAGAAAAATTACGTGAGTTATCTACTTTATTAGATAAAACTCAGTTAGTTGCTGATAAAGCAAAAGAAATTCAAAATATCTATCAAAGAGATGATGTATATCAAGATATGACTACATTAGCTCCAGGTGATGAACTACCTGGTGGACAACTTGATACCATTAACAAAAAAGTAGATGAAATCTTAAATTCAGAAGAAAATCGCGATTTAGAAGACTTAAGAAAGCAAGTACATGAGTTAAATAATGCTCTTGATGATGAAGCTGCTAAAAAAGATTTTTCAGATAAAATTGATAAAGCTGGAAACATCCCTGAACTTGTTGAGATTCAAAAACAAATTGAAGATAAACTTAGAGCAATTTCTGGGGTTGAAGGATTGTTAAATTCTAAAAAGAAAATTTTAAAAGACAGAGTTAACAAATCAAATTTACCTGAAATTATTAAACAAAGATATCTCGATGATATTGATAATGCTAACCTTTTATCAGATTTAGATAACATCGAAACTGAATTAAAAGGTGTTTTAGCAATTGAAGATGCTAGAAATGCTGCACGTGCTCAAATTGAAGCACTGAATAATCCACCTAGAAATGAACTTTTAAACGAACTTAATAATGCTAATACCTTAGAAGATATTAATAAGGTAGGACAAAAAGCACTTGATTTGTTAAATGTTGCTAAAAAAGAAGCCAGAACCAAAATTCGTTTACTAGATGGTGATTATGATAATAAAAACCGTTTAGATGTTGCACTTGTTGATGCTAAAACCCAAAAAGATGTAGTTGATTTAGAATTAGAAGCAGAACGTATTTTCCAAAAAATTAAAGATAATACCCAAGATGATATTAATAAAATCGATCCTAATGGTGAATTTAGTCAATTTAAAAAAGAACTACAAAGCAAACTTACTGATTTAAATAATAATCCAAACGCTATAGCAAAAGACTATTTAGACTTATCTAAAAAAGCAAACACCGTTGATAACTATGAAGAAGCTAAAAAGCGTGCTAATGAATACTACAATAAATTAGATGATGAAAACAAAGCCAAAATTACTAAAGAATATAACACTATAAATTCAGCACAATTCGATCCTGAAAAACTTTTTGATCCTAATGATAAAACCACTAATCAAGCCTTTAAAGCAGTTTTAGATGCTAAGGAAAAAATCGAAGATATTTATAACTTCCAAGAAAACAAAAAAATAGCACAAGACGGAATCGATAAAATTGAAAATGCTACTAAAAAAGCAGAATTTAAAGATCGTTTATTAAAAGTAACTAACAAT
Source organism: Mycoplasma sp. AC1221 (assembly GCF_054353815.1). Lineage (NCBI taxonomy): Bacteria > Bacillati > Mycoplasmatota > Mollicutes > Mycoplasmatales > Mycoplasmataceae > Mycoplasma > Mycoplasma sp. AC1221. The sequence goes on from NZ_JBTHHH010000002.1 coordinate 84,752, forward strand.
GCTGAATTAGCAGGATTAATTTCAGATATTAAAAACTACCACAAACTTGAATCAGATAATAAACTTACCAACGGACAACTTGAATATATTATTAATAAATACATCAAAGATCCTAAGAAGAAAGCAGAATTATTAAATAACCTTAAAAATGCTACAAGTGATTCAAACGGAAAGACAATTGATAATCAAAATACCATTTTTGATAATCTTTCTAAAATCCGTAATGAAATTACTAATAGTATTGATGCACAAAACCAACTTGATTCACAAAAAGAACAAATTGGTGCTTTAATCGACCGAATTAGCGATCCTGCTAAAAAACTTGCTTTTCGTGATAAATTAGTTGATGTTAACGATCCAAATGCTGCAAACGATTTATTAGGTTCGATTGATAATCAAATTAAATTACAAAACGAACAATCACATTTAAGCAACCTAGCTGATAATATCATTGATCCAAAAACAAAACAAGAGTTTTTAAACAAAATAAATTCACTACCTGATGCTGCTGCTGGTGCTGCTTTAGCAGAGCAAATTAATAAATCCTTAGCAGAACAAGATGCAGCATTAGCGACTGCCAAAACTGCTGCTAAAGATAAATTAGGTTTATTATCGAATGCTAATCCAAAAAAACTAGATTTATATAACCAACTTTCTAATGCTAAAACACCACAAGAAATTAAAACTATTTCTGATCAAGTTGATTCATATATTAACGAACTTAAAGATCAAGCTAAAAAGGCTATTGCTCGCACCGAAGGTGGATTAACTGAATATAACGGAGATTTAAAGCAAAATTTAGAATCTTCTTTTGGTGCATCACAAGTTGAAGCCGCTATCCAAAATGTTATCGATCAAGCTAACAAAGCATTCTCAGATGTTCATGATAAAGTTATTGATACATTAGATGGAGATGGAAGCACAGCAAATCCTGGTCTTAAAGATACTGACAAAAAAGCTAAATATGCACAAGATATCATTAATTCAAATACCATTAAAGACTTAAATAATGTTTTAGATAAAATTAATAAATCTATTGCATATGAGCACGCTCATGATGCTGCTGATGCACAACTACAAAATGTGCAAGATCCACAAAAATCGGCTGAATTAACCAAGGGACTAGAAGCAACCAAAGCCAACGAAGATACTCCGGGTGCAAATGCAATTTTAGATAAAATTAACCAACAAATAGAATCTGAACACAATGAAATTGCTAATTTAGTAGCACAAACTAAAGAACAAATCAAGAAATTATATAAACCAGAAAATATCGACTTATTCAATAAACGTGCAAATAAACCTGACTTAGGTTTATTAGATGCTCGTGATATGCTTAAAACCATCAAAAATACCATTGCTCTAGAACAAGATGAATTAGCTAACAAAAAAACACAAGCTCGTAAAGATACACAAGCTCGTTTATTAGCAGGCCCAAAACTTGATGAATTTAAAGAAAAAATCCAAGCTGCACAATCTCAAGTAGCTGTTGATGGTGTTATTAAAGAAGTTGATGCATATTTACAATCTTTAAAAGATGATGCAAAAGCACAAGCATTAAAACTTAACGACAACGAAGGTCTTATCCGTGATATTGATGCTGCAATAACACAAGCAGCTATTGCTGCAGCTAAACAAACCGCAATTACTCGTTTAAACGATGCTAAGGCACAAGTATCGAATCGAATCGATGAAGTAATTAATGTTGTTGCTGCCGATAATAAAGCATTAAAAGACGCATTAGTTGCTGCTGATAATCAAACACAAATTAATCAAGTAAATAATGACATTGATGCTAAGTTAGCTGCTTATAATGCCGATACTAAAGCCGATGTAGCCCGTTTGAACAACCCCGATGCTGATCACATCATAACTTCCGGACACTGAACTACCCAATCCATTTCAAAACAACAACGTGATCGTGTTTCAGATAAAATAAATTCTAGACTTTCAGAATATGATGCTACCCTCGCTAAATTAGTCGGTGATAATACAATGCATAAAAAATATGCCGATATTAAAACTGCTATGGATACATCAAAAGTTAAAGAACAACAAATTCTTGACTATATTTCTGAAATGAATGCTGCTTTTGAAGGACAAAAACAAAATGATTTAGGATTACTTTCTTCCGTTACAAACAACGAACAAAAAAGTGTCTTGAATCAAATGGTTAATACTGCAGCAACCATTCAAGATTTAAACGATGCTAAAGTTGCAATCCAATTACAAATTCATAAAGAAGCAGTTTTAGCAACCTTAGATTCTAAAAAACTTTTCCCTGAACAAAAGACTTCATTTAATGTATCTATCAATGGAGCACAAAGCGAAGATGCATTGAATCAAGTAATCAAGAACTTGGAAGCCAAGGATGCATATAACCGTGCTTTACAACCAAAAATTAATGCTGCAACTGCTGCTAATAATAATATCGACTTGGATGAATCAAAAGCAACCAAAGATGAATATGCACAATTAATCAATGATGCTCGAAGCAACGAGGATGTTGCTGCTGTTATGGCTAAAATCAAAGCATTCTTAGATGCTAAAAAGGCTGAAGCAAAAACTCAAGTTGATAAACTTACTGGTAGACAATCTAGAGAAACCGAGCAAGGTAATCTTGATAGCACCCAAAGTGAAAGTGGATATAAACAAATTAAAGATGCAGCTGCTAAAATCTTCTCAGATGAACAAGCTGATTTAAAAAAACTATTAAATGGATATACATATACTGATAATAATCAAAAAGTTCAAAGTGTAACAGGGGTAAGTGATCGAAGTTTTAAAGATGCTGCATTAAAAGCAATTGATAATGCTGCTAATATGGGAGAGTTAGATGCAGAACGCATTAAAATCAATAATCAAAAGACTCGTGAAGGTATTCAAAAATTAATTAATACAATTCAAGAAAGTACTGATAAAGCAAAACTGCAAAATGATTTAAATCAAGCTCAAAATGCAGAAAGTTTACAAAAAGTCGAAACTGAAGTTAATAGTAAACTTACAGATCAAAGTAATCAAGTTACTGCTTTAAAAGCGCAAGTTAAAGAAAAATTAAATGTTTTAAATAGTTCTAATAGTGTAAGAAGCAAAATTGAAAGTACTATTGATAACCAAACTCAAATCTCTAAACTAAAAGAGGATTCACAAAAAATTGATACTGAACTAAAACGCATACGCGATGAAGTACAAAAAGAAATTACCCAAAAGATTCAACCTACTAATCGAAATAACGAAAATCCTGGTCATCTTAATAAGTATAACGAACTTCAAGAACAAGTTAAAAACGCTCGAACTGATGAAGATTTATTAAGAATTAAAAATACTATTATCCCAGATTACCTTAAATCAGTTGTTGCACAATATAAAAGTAAAATCGATAGCAGTTTAGATGCAACCGATGCAAAAGAATTTGATACAAAACTGCAAACAGCTGAAAAATTTGTTCCTACTGCAGCAACTCAAGGTTCTGGGGGTTCACAAGGTGGTTCAACAATACCTGGAAGTGGGTCTACCAGTTCAACTACCCCTGCTACCAAAGATTTATCTACTGTCAACCAAATTGATGATGTTCTAAAACAAGCTCAAGATAAATTAAAACAAAATGCAGAAACCCTTAACAATAAAGTTGAAGATGCTAGCAAAAAAGCAGAATTTACCAAAGAATTAAATGATGCATATAATCAAACTAATACCGGTTCAGTATTTGTTAATAAACTTGAAAAGATTAAAGAAGTTTATGACAAGATTCAAACACAAAGACAACTTGAAGAAACTAACTTAAAAAATCTGAAAGCACAAATTACTAACCAAATTAATGCATCACTTAATGATTCTGCTAAATCTGCTAAAAAGACTGAATTAGAAAATGAATTAAAATCTGCAGATACATCTACTAAAGCAAATGATGTTAAAACAAAAGTAGAAAAAGAAATTACCGATGCTAAAACTACAGCAACTGCTGTAATTGAAAAATTAAAAGGTAATAACAGATACGATAATTTAAAACAAAGACTTGACCAAAGTAATGATTTAAATAACATCAATACCATCCAAGCTGAAGCAAACAAAGTTTTAAATGACTATAAAAATGAAGTTACTGCTGCGATTAATCAAGTTGAAGATAATTCTACTAAAACCAGATTAACAAGTGAAGCAAATGATACCAGCAAACAAACATATACTGAATTATCTAACATCAAAAACAAAGCACAAATCAAATACAAACAAGAACAAATTACTAAAGAAATTAATCAATTATGAAACAAAGATAATTACCAAAATCAAGTTAACGCCACCGATGTTACCTTAGATAAATTAAACAACATCGAATCGCAAGTTCAAGCCGCTAAACGCAATCAAGATACTCAATTAGCTCAAGCTAAAACCGAGGCTAAACAATATATTGATAAAGCAAGCAAAGCAAATCAATATAATAACAACCTACAAAATGCTACTACCTTAGATGCTGTTAAAACTGTTAAAGATAAAGCGATTAAAGATGTTGAAACCGCTAAGAATGCTGCATTAGCTGAACTAAATAAACTACAAGGTTCTCCAGATTATAATACCTATAATCAACTTATCAACGATACATCTAAAACAGAAAGTGCTTTAAATCAACTTAAAACTAATGTTGAACAAAAAATATCACAAGCTCGCACTGATGCTGAAAATGCTATTAATGCTACATCTGCATCTAATAAAGCAAAATTAATTAAAGAATTAAAGGATGAATCTAAAACAGATACATATGCAAAAATTAAATCACTTGAATATACTGCTAAGGTTCAAGAAAAAGCCGATCCAATTAAAACAAGTATTTCAAGCATTTTATCAAGAGACCGAAGTCCATATACTACTCGATTAAATAACATCACTTCTACTCATCCTACATCTGAAGCAGATATGAATCAGAAACTTAATGAACTTAATCAATTATCTGCTGATGTAACTACAAAAAAGCGTGAACAAACCGTTGCAATCCAGTCTGCTTTACAAGCATTTAACCAACAAGTAGATAAAATTGATGTATCGACTGATAAAAAGAATGAATTTAAAAACCAAGCAGGAAGCAGTGATCCACAAACTATTAAAACTACCGAAAATAAAGTTACTGAATATTTAAATTCTAAGCAACAAGAAATTAATAATTTACTGAATAAATTTATTCCAGTGAATGAAAACGGAAACAACCGTAAACAATTTGAAAATGATTTAAAAGGTGCTCACAAAGAATCTGAATATAATGCTTTAAAAGAAAAAATTGAAGCTAAATTTAACGATATTAAAGCAAAAGCTGAAGTTGCAAACAAAATCTTTGGTAATGAAAAAGATTCAGAATTTAATACTGCTAAAACAACCGATACCGAAAAAGCATATACAGATTTTACTAACAAAATAAACCAAGAATTTAACAACCTTAAGAACCAAACCAAAGCTTCTTTGGATGGTATCACTAATACTTCTGAAAAAGCAAAATTACAACAACAAATTGATTCAGCACCTACTAAAGCAAAAATCGAAGAAATCAAAACTCAGATACAACTGCAAAAAGACAAAGAATCTGCACTAAACGAAGCAAATAAACTTTCAGATTCTAATGTTCAAAAACAAACTATTATTAATGCTATAAATAATGCTACTACATCTGCTGATGTAAATAATCAAAAAACTGCTGCAACAAATGCTTTAAAAACTATTAAAGATAAAGCAACTAATGATTTAAATAAAATTACTGGTGACGTAGCACATGTGCAAGCGCAACAAAACTTACAAAATGCTACCACCGAAGATCAAATTAAAGCAGTTGAAAACACTATTGCAACAACTCTTGCAAATAAGAAAAACGAAGTGCAAAATGAAATCAATCAACTTAGTTCAAATCCTTCAAGTCTTTCTACAACTGGTAAAGACACCATTAATGATTTAAATAATTTAAAGAAGCAAGTTATTGAAGAAGCTAAAAAACAAGCAAAAACTGAAGTAGATAAAATTGCTGCAAATAATTCAGAAAAAACTAAGTTAGAATCACAACTTAATAAAGTTGCATCAGTTGAACAAGCTAATGAAATCAAAAAGCAAGCTGTTGCTCAACAAAATCATGACCAAGCACTTGCTAGTGCCAAAAATAATGCATTACAAATTGTTAATAAATTAGCAGATACAAATAACAAAAAGAATGAATTAAAAAATGCGATAAATGCAGCAACTGATCCTACCGTTGCACAAGCAAAAGGTCAAGAAGCACAAAATATTTTAAATAATCTAAATAATGAATTCACCAAAACTAAAAACCGTTTTGATGCTAATTCAACAGATTCAGTGTTTGTAGCAAACCAACATCCTGCTGACAATGAAAAAGCAATTACTGATGCAACTACTGCTTTAAAAAACGAATTAGCAAAAATTAAGGATAACGCATCTGCTGCTGTTGAGAAGTTAAAAGTTAATACAAGCGCAACAAATGATTCTTCTGAAAATAACGATTATAATCAATTAAAAGAAGCACTTAATAAATATATTACCAATAATCAAATTAATGATCAAGCAACCGAAAGTGCTTTAAATAACATCATTAATCAAGTAAATCAAAAACTTAATAATAAAAAATCAGCTGTAAAAACCCAAGTTGATGCACTAACACAATCGCAAGAAAAAACCAATTTAGAAAATCAACTTAAACAAAATGATTTAACTAAAGATACCTTAGTAGATATTGAAAATAAAGCCAAAAGACAAAAACAAGTTGATGATACTATTGCATATATTAATAATAAAAAATTAAATTCTGATGGGGTTAATAACCAAAGTATTATCCCTGATACTGATAAAAATAACTTTATTAATCGAGCAAAGCAACCAAACGCAAATCTTGAGCAAATAAAGCAAGAAGTTGATAATAAATTTAATGAAATTAAAAATTCTTTAAAAGCTGCTAAGGATGCTGCAAAAGTAGAAATAAATAAACTTCCTGTCTCACAAAGAACTAATTATCAAGTTGATACGCTTACAAAAATAGATGATGTTAATGCTAAAAAAACACAAGCAGAGTCTGCTTTAAATACTATTCGTAATGATGTACAAACTGAAATTAATAAACTTGGTAGTTCACAAAAATCTTATTTAGAAAGCAAAAAGAATCAAGAAAACAACGACGGACAAAAATTATTAGATCTAAAAGAAGAAGCAAAACGAATTAAAACCAAATCAGATGAAGTTAGCTCTTATATCGATTCACAATTTGCAAATAATAATGCTCAAAAAACTTACTTTAAAGGTCAAGTAAATTCAACAAACGGAGATAACGAAACAAAACTAGATTCATTAAAAGCAAAAATTACTAAGGTTGCTGCTAAGGTTACTGATGTACAAAATACATTAAATTCAGCTGGATTGCCACATAATGAAGTATCACAATTTACTACTGAACTAGGTAATGCACATGATGAAAGTACATTAGATACTTTAAAAAACAAAATCTTAGTTGCTAAGGCTAAAAATGATGCACAAAGTGAAATTAATAAATTAGATAATAATCAAAAATCAACCTTACAGAGTGAATTGACAAATAATAGAACCCAAAGCATTGATTCATATAATACAATCAAAAATAAAGCAGTACAACTTAAAAAAGATATTGATGCAGCTCAAAGTGAAATTAATAAATTACAATCTGGTAACCAAACTGATTTAAAAACTAAATTATCAAATGCTAAGGATTCATCAACTGCAACAAAAATTAAAAATGATGCAATTACTTTAAAACAACAAGTTGATGCTGCTAAATCACAAATTGATACTATTTTAAACGACAGCAAATATGCATCTAAGAAAAATGACTTAATTAACAATTCATTATATAATGCAACTGATAAAAATAGTATAGATTCTGCTGTTAATGAAGCTAAAAAGTATAAACGTGGTGAAGAAATAAAAGAACTTAAAGATCAAATATCTGGATTGATAAATCGCCTAAGTGATCAAAGTAAGAAAAATGATTTTACCAATAAAAACAATGCAGTAAATAATCACGATTATGCTAATGAATCAACTTATAATAGTGATACATCTACTTTAAATAATTTAAAAGCAGAAGTTTCAAATTATTTAAATCAAAAGAAAACTGAAGCACAAAATCAACTTAACCGTCTTAGTTCAACTGGTGCTACCAAAGTATCTAACTATGATTCATTGAAGAATTTAGTTAATTCAGATAATACCACCGAAAGCCAATACCAAAAAGTAGTTGCTGATGTAAATTCAGAAATTAATAAACTTAAAGATGATGCTTTAAAAGAAATTAATAAACTACCAAAAGAAATTATTCAATCAAATAATTTAATGGATGGATTAGATGCTACTAATGTAACACAACAAACAATCGAAAATAAAAAGGCTTTAGCAATAGCTCAACAAAAAAATAAGGAAAATATTGCTAATACGATTATTAAACGTCTCGATGGAATCGATGAGCAAAGTAAAAGCAAATTAGCAGATGAATTATCAAAAGCTAAAACTGATACAGAAAAGCAAGATATCATTGATAAAGCACAAGCATCATATACTAATACCATTAATGATATTAAAGATGCTTTGGGAATATCTGAGATTAATCAACAAGGTAGTGGTGAAACTAAAGATCAAACATATAAAAATATCCTACAAATTGATGATGCTAAGAAAAAAGAAATTGAAAAAGCAATATCTGATGGAGATAGTGCTAAGTTAGCAGAGATAAAAAAAGAAATTGATGCTAAGAAAAAAGAAATCGCTGATAAAGCCAAAGCAGAAGAACAAAAAAGATATAATGATGCTGTAAGCAAATCACAAAAAGCATTTAATGATCATGGATTATTAGGTTCTAATAGTGGATATTCTAATATTTATACAGATGAACTAAAAAATCTTGCCAAAAATTTAAATATAAAGCGAGAATCAATAATAAAAGATAATACTTTATCGCAAGATGAAAAAATCACTAAATTAACAGACATTGAAAAACAAGCTAATGCTATATTCATGGGTATAAAAGATCGTTTATCTCACGACTTAGAGGTAATTAAAACAAAAGATCCATCATTTTATAGTATCTACAAAGAATATATCGATAATTTTAATAGTATTCGCGATATCGATTATTCAACATTTAGATATCAAGCGATCATCAATAAATACAATGAATCACAATTTAATGATCAAAAACAACAAATTCAAAATCTAAGAAATCAACTTAAAAACATCATTGCTCCTTTAGATGGTGATGCAATGTATTCACAACTACTTACACAAGCAGATTCTACTACAGATAATTCATTAGTAAATAAATTCCAAAACATAGTTAAAGACAGACTTGAAAAATTACGACAAGAAGCTCTTGCTGTAGTTATTGCAAAACTCGGTGATGCTACAGCAGCTAATAATAATAATAATAATAATAAACGTGCTGATTGAAACAACCGTATCAATAACAGTTCTACTAATACTTATAAAGCATTTAAAGCAATTATGGATGAAATTGATAAATATTCACCAAATTCACAAACTGATGCATATGTCGGTGAACAAGGTGATCACGACGCTAATGTTGCTAATGGTAATTTCTTTGATACCAAATCAAATCCGTTATTCGGATGACAACAATTTAGATTACCAGATAATGTACAAGAACTACTTTCAAATGCAATCGCAAACTCAACTGGTAGTGCAAAAATTGATGCACAAAAGAAATTCTTAAATTCTTTATTTGACTACCGTTCATTCCAAGTCTTTAAGGAATATCTATTAAACAACTTCTTTAAGGTAAATCCACAACCACTTACTGCAGATATTACTTTTGATGTAAGTAAAAAAATCAAAGAGTGAGCACCTACCCAAATATCTGGTTTAGAAACAGGTGATTCACATATCGGAAGTTACTACAAAGAACTTGCTTTAAAATGATATCGCTATGTAACTAGCCCGCAACCTGGTAAGGAAACTACAAATCAACCACAAGTTACTTTATTTACCAAAGAACAAGCAAACTTCATGATTGGAGAAGTTATGAACCCACGTGCTAAGAAGTTTGCTCGTAATGTTATTGTAGAATCAAAACGACTTACCTTTAATCAAAAAGTTAAATATTTAGACTTATTGGCTAAATCCGTTTCTAGAAATGACATCTTAACAGTATTGAAAAAAGTAAATGCAGATGATCCAACCTTACCAACATCAATTTCGCCAAACTATTCTGCTTCACATTATTGAAAATATGATGATACCGACTGAATTAGAAACAATATCCCTGGTTCAAGACTTGATCCAGCTTGACCACAACTTTATAGTATTGACACAAGTTATGGTGGAGTATATATGAACTTTGATAAAATTAACTAGGATTATAAAACTAATGCAATTTGCGTTAGTTTTATTTAAATCTGATTTAGAAAAATTTTTGTTTTGTTTGTTTTGGTATGATATAATAAAAATAATGGATAAAAAGCAAGAAATAAAATTTATTGATTTATTTGCTGGTATAGGTGGATTTCGACTTGGTTTAGAAAGTAATATAACCAAGTGTGTTTTTGCTTGCGAAATTGATGCACATGCAGCAACAATGTATCAAGCAAATTTTGGTGATGATCCTAGTTGCGATATTAGCAATCTGGATGCTAAGAATATTCCAGATTTTGATATCCTATGTGCTGGGTTTCCTTGTCAAGCATTTTCGATATCAGGAAAGCAAAAAGGATTCAACGATGCAATTCGTGGAACCTTATTTTTTGATATCATTAGAATCTTAAGGGAAAAGAAACCAAAAGCATTCATCTTAGAAAATGTTGCTAATTTATTAAAACACGATAAGGGAAATACCTTCTTTATTATGCAAAAAACATTAACTGAATTAGGATATACTGTTTCATACAAAGTTCTAAATGCAAAAGATTTTGGTGTCGCTCAAAATCGAGCAAGAATCGTAATTGTAGGAAACAACCAAGGGAAAGTGTTTGATTTTGATAAAATCAAAATCAATCCAGTTAGTTCAATGAAAGAATTTTTGGATAAAGATGCTAACGAATATCTAAATCAAAATGAATACACATTATTAGATCAATCACAAATAAAAATACAAAAATCTGGATTAATTTTTATCGGGTATCGAAATAAAAAGATTCGTAATAAAGGTATCGATAAAGAAACCTTGCATCTATCAAGAGTGCATAAACAAGTGAATCGGATTTATTCTTCAAGAGGACTAGTTCCAACAATCACATCGCAAGAAAAAAGTGGAAGATACTTTATTCATAATAACAATAAAGTCAGAAAATTAACATTAAATGAGTGTTATAAGCTGATGGGTTTTCCTGATTACTTTAAGAAAATCGGGTCAACTTCAAAATTATATGAAAGAATCGGCAATAGTGTTTGTGTACCGATGATAAGGCAAATTGCTAATGAAATGATACATCAGTTTTGAAATAATAGGGAGAATATGGATATAACAACATTTTTAGAAAATATTTATAAAGAGTCTTTGACTTTAACATCAGTTGACAAAACAAATTTAAATAATAAACAAAAACATAATATTCAAATAATTGTTGATCACGAAGAAGGTTATAAAGGGGTTTTTACAGTTTTAGTTACTTCCTTAGTCTATAAAATTCTACATCCACACCAACACATTAGATTACATCAAGCAAATATGAAAAATGGATATAGTGGAAGAAGTTTTGATGCAAAATATATTACACCTTTTTTAAAACAAAAACAGTTTTTAGGTGCAATGAAGGAATCAGGATGAACAACTAGAACCTTAGAACAAAATTTCGCTTATAATTTAGATTATCCAGGTAAAATAAGTAACATAGATATCAAGAATGCATTTTTAAGTATTTTATATGATGTGCAAGAATTAAATATTGATCCACGGTTATATTTAAAATCTCTGTTTGCATTAAGTATTAAACAAAAAGAGATAAAATCTGTGAATATTTTAAATCCCTTTACTAATAAGACACAAATAACAATTGATGATATTATTAATCTTTTAAATCAACATTTTTATTACAATTATAAATCACGTGGTGCATCAATTCTGCCTGTTATTGCTTTATATAGCATCTATCAATGTATCCTAAAAGAAAATCATAGATATAAAGACAAAATTTTAAATCCACTTAGTTCGCACTACAGTAGTGATAAAAGTTCCAAGAATGTTGCTGATATAATCATCAAAAATAAGGATGGTTCACTATTTGAAGCAATTGAAGTTAAATTTAATATAAAAGCTAATGATATATTACTTGCCGATTCATACATAAAGTTTAAAAACACTAGTATCCAAAGATTTTATTTGCTTTCTACGGTAAAGCAAGATGAAACAGAAAGAATTAATCAACTTATCAATAAAATCAAACTTGAACACGGCTGTCAAGTAGTTGTAAATGGTGTATTAGAATCGATAAAGTATTATCTAAGACTTTTGCATAATACTGAAAATTTCATCGAAAATTATATTAACAATATGAAAGAAAACAACGAGATAAATTCTGAGCATAAAATTGCTTGAAATCATATAATTAATGATTTTAAAAATACATAAATATGTTTAACAACAAAAGGAGTATAATATTATAATACTTCGAGAAAGGATGATATGAAATATTTTAAGTCAAACTTATTAAAATATATATTAGCTATCTCTCTTTCTTCTATCGGTTCTGAAGCATTTAAACTTAGTAGTTCATTATATATCTTTAAATTTACTGGTGATTTTTGGGTTGTGTCTCTGCTTTATATTCTAATGCAACTTCCTACCTTAATTACTTATTTATTTGCTAATAAAATTATAAAATTTTTAAAAGATAAAAATGCTTTATTTTTGGCAGATATATTAAGTGTTATAACACTTATCATTCCACTTGTTGCTTTCTTTTTTATATTCAAAAATGCACATACACCGTGATTTTCTTACTTATTACTTTCTATTAATATATTAATTTCCTTAATTCACTCATATCGATTTATTCATCTAAAAAATATTGTATATCATTATGCGAGTTCACAAAAAGAGTTGAGAAACATTAATGCTGGATTTTCGGTAGCTATTTCACTTGGAATCTTCATATCACCAATACTTTCTTTATTTTTTGTGCATCTGAAATTTTATCTATTAATCATAATCAACATATCTACTTATTTAATTTCTGGATTTCTTTATCTTTCAAGTAAACCTAGCGAAAAAGCTTATGAATTTGTAAAAACAAGCACCGATGTAAATTCAAAACCGATATGATATAAATGGACTTATATCATATCAATATCAATTTTTATTGGAATATTTTTATATCCAAAGAATTCAGGCTTAATCCCTTTCTTTAAGTATACTAATTTTGATTATTCACAATGGATGTTTTATTTAACAATACTAATGTCTGGAATTGCTTTTGTAACAGGATTAATTCTAATAATTCTTCATAATAAAAATGTCAAAATAAATATCAATACCGGTTGGCTAATTATTATAATGACTTTAATTAATCTAAGTTGATTTTTTGTAGATTTATTATCTTCGAAATTTACATCTACTATTTACTATATTATCATAAATGTAGTTCAACAATTTCTTTTTAGTATTATGCTTCCGAATTATTATGATGAAACATACAAACTGTTTTCAAAGAAATATTATCAAAAACAAAATAGTTATTCAATGTTAGCAAGATTATTAATCCCATCTATCATAACTATTTTTATTACATTAACTCTTAAATCTACAAATTATTTTTATGCATACTTAATTTATTCAATTTTTGTTTTAGGATTATCGCTTTTTATATTGCTAACAAATATCAAAATTTATAAATATAATCTGGTAAATTATTATAATACCGACGAATCGCTTCGTGTTTACTCAATAACTGCTCAACAAGGTTTATGAATATCAGAACAAATGGTTTTATATAAATATTTTCCAAAAACTTCTGCTAATTTAAGAATTTTAGACATCGGGTGTGGATTAGGTAGAACTACATTTGAATTATCTAAAAGATATCCAAATGCAAAAATTTACGGTATTGATATAAATAAGAAATTCATCTCAATGTTGAAAACTTATAATAATATTAAGTGATTTTTTACTGATATTAGTAAGCCCATAAACCGAACTAGTTTTTTAAAAGCACAAAAGTTTGACTTAATTCTCTTTTCTTTCAACGGTTTTTCTAACATTATATACAGAAGAAAAGTGTTGAATACCATTAAAATATCAAATCAATGATGCATCATAATTCAAAATTCATCTTCACTCTACATAATATGTTTTCTACAAAAGAATATACACAATTTTGAATGAGAAAACATATATATAAATTACCCTTATTTTCAAAAGAGAAAATATTAACTAACATTCATTATGACACTAAAATTAAAAATCGTTTTTATACTCCCGATGATATTAAAACCTTAATGAATCAAAATGGATTTATAATTAACGAATTATTTAACAGAGATGATACATTGGAACCGAGATGGGTTTTAAATATATCAACAAATTGTACATTCTATATCTGCTCATTATCTTATGAACAAACAACAAATCCAATCCTTATTTGATAAGCATTTTAAATCAATTGGTAGTTATTTTACATCAAAAATAACTACTAATCAGATAAAACAAGATATTTATCATTGTCCAAATGATATTTATGAATATGTTTATGGATGTATAAGTAATACTAAAAACATCAGATATGGGTATTTTCTTGAAGATGTTATCAATTTTTTCTTATTTGAAAATGGAGCAACTTTAAACAAAAATGATCAAACATCAAATATTGATTTAGTCTTTGAGATGAATAATACTATTTATATCGGTGAAATCAAAATCAGAGATAATCATGATAGCACCAAAAAACATGGACAAATTCAAAATTTAATGTCAAAAGTAACTAATTATTCAAGTTCTTATTCAAACATTGTTGTTTTGCTTTATTTTATAGATCCAAGTCAAAACAAAAATTATAATTTTTATAAAAATGAACTAAATAAACTCCAAGATCATTTAAATCTTAAAGATGCAAAGGTTTTATACGGTGATCAATTATTTGAATATTTAAACTTATCAAAACATTGAAATACTTTAAAGCAACAAATTGTTGAATTTAATCATGAAATAGTGAGCAATAACTATATAAACACTCTTATCTTTGAACACATTATCAATACAGGTGATTTAGTTAAAAAAATCGATCAAAGAATTTTAAAAATTTTAAAATATAGACAAGATTAATTTTCTTGTCTATATTTTTCGCGAAGCGAAGATAATTTTTCTCCTTGATAACTTATATTCTCTCATGCATTTGTTGGTTTATTAAACAACTTTTTACAAAGCGCATTTGGGGTATATCAAACATTATTATATAAAATTTGTCCTTGGTTATTAAAATATAAATCCTGTTGGAAATTATAAATTCTTATCGGAATTTTTATATCAAGATAACCATTTGAAATTAACTCTTTAAAAGTAACTTTGTTAGGTTTATGATCATATATTGCAAATTTTAAATCATTGTGATCATTATCTTCTGTTACAGATGCAAGTCTATCGACACTTGCTTGATAATATTTTGGATCTTGCTCAAAAGCAATATAATTTCTACCAAGTTTTTTGGCAGCATGTGCTGTGGTCCCGGTTCCCGAAAAAGGATCTAAAATAACATCACCCACATTAGAAGTGGCTAAAATAATTCGTTCTAATAACACAAGTGGTTTTTGAGTCGAATGAATTTTTTTACCATTTACATCTTTTAAGCGTTCATTACCATTACATATTGGAAAACGTCATATGGATTTCATCTGTAAATTACCATTTAGATGTTTCATTGTTTTATAATTAAAGGTATACTTAGCATTTTTAGTTTTAGTAACTCATAATAAAGTTTCTTGTGCATTAACAAATCTTGTTCCAGAAAAGTTTGGTACAGGATTACTTTTTTCTCAAACAATTTCATTAATTATTCATGCCCCTAAATCTTGTAATAAGTATCCTAAACGATGAATATTTTGATATGAACCAATAACTCATAGAGAACCACTATCTTTTAAAACTCTTAAACTTTCTATTAGTCATTTTTTAGTTTCAGTATCATAATGTTCTAATGACTCATATTTATCTCAAGCATCATTAACTCCATCAAAAACACTTCCATCATATCGATATAATTGTTTTTGCAAATTCATATTATAAGGAGGATCAGCAAAGATTAAGTCAATACTTTTATCTGGTATTTGTTTAAACAAGTCAAGGTTATTTCCTAGATGAATTTTATTTATAATTTTTTCTAATGAATTCATATTTATATATTATAAACTATAAATAATGAATAAATAATTAACTTATTAAATGTATGAAAAAATTAAAAATTTATATGAAAAATTATTATTTTCTTGTTTTTGATTTGATATTGTTATGATAAAAATATAGTGATAAGAAATTATAAAGCAGAAAAAAAGATTAACATAATTAGTTGTTAATCTTTTATTCCTACTTTAAAACGGTATTAATGTTATTTCATTATTCTACTGAAACTTCTGCACCAGCAGCAACTAATGTTGCTTTAATTGATTCAGCTTCATCTGAGTTAACATTTTCTTTAACTACAGCAGGAAGTGCATCAACAACTTTTTTAGCATCCATAAGTCCAACACCTAAAACTGATTGAACAGCTTTAATAACTTGAACTTTCTTTCCACCATCTGATTTTAATACAACTTTGAAACTTGTTTTTTCTTCAACTGCAGCTTCTGCTGGGGCAGCAGCTACTGCCATAGAGGCCATCGGATCAATTCCAAATGCTTCTTTCATTGCTTCTACAAGTTCCATTACTTCTTTAATAGACATTTCTTTTAATGATTCTACAAATGTTTCTTTAGTTAATTTTGCCATAATATATTCCTTTCGTTTATTTGATATTTTATTTATTATTCTGTAGCAGGTAAATTTTCTGCATACATTTTAAGTGCCATACCTAGTTGTTGTAATGGTGACATCAATGATCTTGCAAGAATAGCAAGTGCTTCATCGTATGTAGGTAATGTCGCTACATCTTTAACACCTTTAGCATCAACAACTTTACCATCGAAGGTTCCGGCTTTAATTACCATTAATTTATGTTTTTTAGCAAATGCTGTAAGTAATTTCGCTGCTGACATTTCATCGTTTTTTGAAAAAACAAAGATGTTTGGACCTACTAGAAATTGTTCTAAATCACCTAAACCGGCTGCTTTTGCTGCAAGTTTAAATAAGCGATTTTTATATACTTTAACTTCAACATCTAATTTAGTAGCTTCATTTCTTAAATTTTCTAATTCAGAAACTGATAAACCACGGTATTCAGCAAAAGATAGTGCTTGTGATTCTTGAATCTTTTGTGAGATTTCTAAAACAACTTCTCTTTTAGCTAACTTAAATTTTGATTCTGACATAATGCCCCCTTTCGCATAATTAAGCAATACAAGAGCAATCTTAAGGATACACTCGGTAACATAATTAAGCAATTTTGCCGTTACTGTCTTGATGTATTGCAAAATAATTATATTAAAATAGTAAAATTATGTAAATTTTTTTATTTTCTTTTTTTGCTTATATATAGTATAAAAAAATTAATATTTTAAAAATCACCCAATTGATGATTTTTAAAATTGACTTATTTTGCTTTATTTTGAGTTGTTTCATTTGCTTTCTTATTAGGTTCTCAAGTAAATGGTTTTAAAGCTTCATAAATAGCTTTTTGAGCATCATTTGGTTTTGTTGCAACAGTTTTATAGTAATCTTTCATTATACCACTTTCAAAACCTCCATATGATGAATTACCACCGATTAAAACATATGACTCTGATCATGCTTCATTTGATGCTACCGGATTTCCATTGTCGTCTTTGGTAAACATAACACCTTTAACATTTGCATCAAAGTTACCAAATAATTTACCTGTTTGTTCTAAAACACCTTTACGATCTTGTTTTTTATCATTTTCTTTATTTTGATTGATGTTTAAAAGTCCATGACTAGCAATATCGTTAAAATCATCAAAGTTATCCCCAATACGCATTACAGTTTTTAAAGCAACATTATTTCCGAAACTACCATTATCAGAGTTTTCACCTGATAAATCTCATCCTTTACTATTTACAAGGTTCATTCTTGCTTCTTTATTAGAGTTAACAACTTTTTCTTTATCAACTTCTTTTTCAACTGTTTTTTCACTTCCGACTGCTTGTTTTTCAGTAACAGTTACTTTTTCTTTTACAACATTACCTTTTGAATCTTTAACTTTAGTTTTGTCAATTGCTGTTCAAGGTTTAGCATTAGATAAGTCTACCCCTTGCATTCAGAATGCTCATTTAGGTAGGTATTTAGCATCTAATCCTGCTTTTTCAAGATTTGAAATAGTTGCATCTAATTCAGTTGCTTGGTCACGATTAGAATTATACATTACAACTCCACCGTGATTTCATACATATTTAATAAAATCAATTGCGCCAGCAATTGCTGTTGATACTTCATCAGTAACAAATTGATGTCATGTTTTAGGACTAAATGAAAGTCCATTAGCAGTTAAATAATTTTGATATCCAAAATTATTTAAAATGGTTTCATCGATATCCATAAATACAACCGGAATTGCTTTACCTGTTTCTGGATTAGTAACAGTTACTGATTTATCTGTTACCTTTACTTTATCAGTATCAAATAATGTTTTTTGTCCTTGCACCATAGCATCAAATTGTTTTTGTGCCGAACGGTATTGTCCTAATGTCATTGCATCTTTTTCAGCCGAAATGCTATTTCAAATGTTTGAATTTACTCTGATGCTTTTAAAATCAATTTTAGCATTTTCGTGAGTTTCTGGATGACAAGCAACAGCAACAGTTACTGATGCAACCGTTGCTGAAACTGCTCCTAAACTTAAACAAGGACATAAAAATTAACATAAAATTAACATTGTATCATCTCGGCATATTGCTGAGGTGATTTTCAATCTAAAAC
>NZ_JBTHHH010000003.1:0-77908 GCF_054353815.1 Mycoplasma sp. AC1221
TTAATATTTTTGGGCGCGGACACCCCTAGGGGTGTTGGTTAATCCTATTAATAAACAAAAAGATTAACAGAATTAATTGTTAATCTTTTTGTCCTACTTTAAATTAAATTATAATGGAATTTATTTTATAAGTCATGCCTTTGGTTTTCAAGGGTTTGCTTTTTATAATTTTTTCATAAATATTCTGTGTTTTTCTTTAAATTTCTTTGTTTTTTTGTAATATTGATTTGATTCTTTAAGAAAAGAATTTGTTTACTATATGGAAAGCAGGTATTATGAGAATTGCAGGATATTGAAGAAGATGAGAAAGTCGTTTTATAAGCAGTTTACTAGTTACGGTAACCTTTGGAATTATGGGAATAGTTTTACTAATTAATTTTATACAAGGTAAACAAAATTTAGGGATGAATGCTGTTAATATTACATATAGTCATGGAAGTGGAGAATGTTAAAATTATGACTTTTTAGAGCTATATGAAGAATGCTTATTTTTACATTTATCATAGACTTTTTTACTATTATAATAAAAAAAGGAACATTTCCTGAAAAGTGAGCAGATAACTATATAGTTATTAGAGATTAATTTTCCATATATAATACCTTTGATTCATTCAAAGGTATTTATTTTTATATTTTTCTTTCCTTTTCTCTGTATGAATTTCTTTTTAGTTTAAATATAGTAAAGTCTTTGAGATCATAGTAAAATATTTACATAATATATGTAAGGAGAATCATGACAAAAAACAAAACTAAGTTAACTGCTAAAGAAACTAAATCTTTAGAAATACTAAAAAATCAATATAAACAAATTATCGATGATCTTTCACCGACAGAATTTAATAAAGATCAAAAAGATCTTGCTAAAGAAATCATTGATAATTGCACAAATCCAAATAACATACAATATATTTTTCAATTTATTGCACAGAGGGTAAAAACAGGTTTTACCTTTGATGCAGCACCCGAAAGCAATAGCAAAACTATTGCTATCTTAAGAAAAGATGATAAATTATCTTTTAATTTTGATGATAAAATGCCAAAAGACCAAAACACATTAATCATAGGTGAAAACTATGATGCATTAAAGAATCTAATACTCATAGAGAGAGAGAGAGAGCGGGGTTAGATTATAAATATGATGTAATTTATATCGATCCTCCTTACAACACTGAAAGATCTGCATCAGATGGAAATAATGTTGCAGATGATACTGAAAACAAGAAAAACAAAACTTTAATTTACCGTGATAAATATACTAGAAACGGTTGATTAAATATGATGAACGAACGATTTCGTATGGCAAGAGAACTTCTCAAAGATGATGGAGTTATTTTTGTTTCAATCGATGATAACCAACAAGCATATTTGAAAATTTTAATGGATGAAATTTTTGGTGAAAATAATTTTGTAGCATCATGTATATGAGTAAATAACTTTGGAGGAAGAAGTGATAAAAATAACGTTGCTTCTTGTCATGAATATATACATATTTATGCTAAAAACATAGACAATTTAAGTTTTAAAAAAGTCGGGATTCAAGAAAATACAAACAAATGAAAATTTAACGAAAAATTAAATTTATATGAAAAAGAATTATATCCATTGCAAAAAGGTGGTGGAGCAGAAACATTAAATGAGAGACCAAATATGGGTTATATTATTTGATGAAACAAAGAAACAAATGAGTTTATTATTGATAATGATGGTATAAAAAATAAGGTAAGCGATAAAACATCAAGTAGTGATTTCAACTTTATATATGACTTTAATACACCAAAACGAAAAACTCTTTTAGAATCGGGATTTATACATATCACTCCTGCTATAAAAAAGAATAAGAACAAGTTAGGCCGTTGAAGGGTTGGACTAGATAAAGTTCAATTACTTATAAAAGAAAATAAATTAAAGGTAAAAACAACTAAAGATTCGAACATTGTTTATGAATATGAACATTCTGAAT
This sequence comes from Mycoplasma sp. AC1221, assembly GCF_054353815.1. NCBI lineage: Bacteria > Bacillati > Mycoplasmatota > Mollicutes > Mycoplasmatales > Mycoplasmataceae > Mycoplasma > Mycoplasma sp. AC1221. Next base: position 1,961 of record NZ_JBTHHH010000003.1, read on the forward strand.
TTATTCCGAATAAAAGTTATCAAAAATTTAAATCAGTTATTGCTAACTTTTCGTTTAATGAACTTTTAGATGATTTATATTGAGATAAAAGCATTTTTTCATCAATAGATTCGTCAGGTGGAACAACAGAATTCACAAATATTATAAAACCAGCAGATGGAATGTTTAATAATCCAAAACCAGTAAATATTATTAAATTATTAATAAATTTACATCCCAATATAAACCTTAGAATTTTAGACTTCTACGCCGGTTCTGGAACAACCGGTCATGCTACTTTACAATTAAATCGTGAAGATGGGGGTAACAGGACTTTCACACTTGTTACAAATAATGAAAACAGCATTGGTAGAGATATAAACTATGAAAGGTTAAGAAGAATAAACACGAGAACTAATTTAAATAAGAATGAATATAATCTCACTTGATACAAAAACAACGATCCATATAATTCTAATTTAAATGTATATTGACTTGATAATGATGATTATATTGATATAAGTTTATTTTCAAACATTACTGTTAAAGAAATAGAAGAAAAATGAAAAAACCTAATTAAAAATTTCGGTGTACAAGAAACTAATTTTGATAAAGATGATTTACTTACTGAACTTTTAACCTTAAAACCTTTAATTAAGGATGGTAAAAATTAGTATGAAACTCATAAAACCACAAGAAAAAGTAGTAAAACAACTTTGTAGAGAAGCACAAGGTCATCTTAAATCCATAAATATAAATGATGAAAATCCTCAAGGTAAAACAGTATATTTTAAAGCACCTACTGGTTCTGGTAAAACCTTTATGATGCTAAATTTCATTCACCAAATGATTGTATGAAATAAAACACATTTTAATAAAGACAAAATAATCTTCATTGTTACAACTTTATCTGTTGCCAAACTACCAGAACAACTAGAAAATAATTTCAATGAATATAAAAGAACCTTAATAAATAATAAAAATTTTCCAATCGAACGAATTGAATCTCCTTCAAATAAGAAAAATTATTCAAGAGAAACCAATTATCAGTTTTTAGCAGCAAATAATAAGGTTTTTATTATAGGTTCTTCATCTTATACTAAAAACACTATCTTAAAAGAAAAAAAAGCTATTGAAAACCTTCTCGATGAAATTAAAAATAAAAATTATAAATTAATCTATATCAGGGATGAAGCACATATAGGTTCTGATATAGATAAATCAAAAGGAAATGCTAAAAAAGAACAGACTAATCTAGATGGTTTTGAAAATTTAATGCAATCTAGAGCACATTTTACTGTAAAAATGACTGCAACACCAAAAGATTACAAAAATCTTATCGAACTAACTGAAAAAGATTTAATGGAAGCAGATATAAAATTATTAAAGACTCAAAAAGTATTTAATAAAGGATTAGGTAATTATAAAGACGGTGATATCGACTTGGAAACAATTTTAAATATCGCATGTAAAGAATTTAAAGAAGTTAAAGCAAGATATAATGATGCAAAAAATGAACCAGATTTAGTCGGGATTAATGCTGCAATGCTTATCCAAGTCGATAACAGCAGCAACATAGATTCTGATAAAAAAGATGAATTCAATAAAAATCTAAGCAAGATAAAAGAAATTTTAAATAAACATAATTTAAAATTTGTGCAATATTTTGATGATGATATTAATGAAAAACAACTTAGAACAAAAGATGGTTATTCGTTGAAAGACGTTTCTAAGAAGTCCGATAATACCGATGTAATTATCTTTAAAATAGGGGGTTCAACAGGTTGAAACATCCCAAGAGCTTGTATGTTGGTGCAACTTCGTAATATTTCGTCTAGCACCTTACCTATTCAAACCATAGGTAGAATCAAACGTAATCCTGTACCAAAAAAGAATCAAAAAGAAAACTCAGAAGCACTAAAATACTATATTTACAGCAATGTCGATCACGAACGTGGAGAAACAAAACAGTTGTATTTAAAAAAAGAATATAAAGATGAAAAATTTGTCACCGGACAATTAGAAAACTTTAATACAATTAAAAAAGAAAACCATGCAGAATATGAATTAAAAGTTCAAAATCTTATCAAAAACTTTAACGATACAAATATAAAAACTTTTATAACCAGAAAAGATAATATTATTAATGAATATCAACAGAAAGGTTATATAGTTGCTGAAACAGAAAAATACGGAAACAAAGAAATTAATACTGAAATAATAGAAAATAAAATTGATATGGAACAATATAACTTGTGACAGATTGATAAAAACAGCAATTATCTTACTGGAAATATTTTAACTATAATAGATGCTTTATATCAAAGAATTGTTGATTTTTGTAAAGAAAAAGATAATACACCTGATAAGAATAAGGATGAAAATAAATATTTTGATTACACAATTTACAGATACATTTTTATCAAAAACTATCTTAATGACATTGTAAATATTTATAAAGATGTAAAAAAGAAAATGCTTGATGAAGATAAAATAGATTTTATTTTAACTGGGGATAATACTCTTCCTGAACAAATACCAGTATATATGGAAAAACATTTCAATGAATGTTCAAACTGTCTTACCGTTCCTAAGGACTTTAAATATGCATACACAGATAAAAATGAATCAACAATTAATATAGGGCTCGATTCTAATCCAGAGATTATTTTTGCTAACCATATAAAAGATTTGATTAAGTTTAATAAGGATCTAAGAAATAAACTAAAAATATGAACTAAAAACCCTGTATTCGATGGTATAAAATTTGAATACCTTGATTCAGAACTTAGAAAAACATCAAGTTACACAGATTTTATTTTGAAATACCAAACACATCATATTTATATAGAAGTTAAAAGCGAAAACGATATTAACCCAGAAAAAACAGAAAATATTCTTAATGCTTACAAAAAATATATTGAAAAGTATTTAGAAAAAAATAATCAAAATAATAAAAATATCAATTTAACTCTTTTGGTAGCAAAAGTTGATACTAATACCAATAATATTAAAATTTCTTATTACGGTGATTCAACCATTTCTTCTGTAAAAGAAATATTAGAGATAAATAATATCGAATTGGTAGATATAATAAAAGCAGAATTAGAAAATTCTCCTACTCAAAAGGAGAATAATGAACAAAACTAGTGTAAAGAAATCTAAATTACAAAAGAATTTAGATGAACTAAAGAAACAAGAAAAAGCTAGAATTGATGAGCTTTCTTCAACTGAATTTAACCAAGACCAAAAAGAAATTGCTAAAGAAATTATTGATAATATTACTAATCCAAATAGAGTGCAATATATCTCACAATTTATTATTCAAAGAGTAAAAATGGGTTTTACCTTCGATGCAGCACCTGAGTCAGATAGTAAAACTATTGCTATTTTAAGAAAAGATGATCAATTATCATTTAATTTTGATAATAAACCTCCAAAAGATCAAAACACCTTAATCATAGGTGAAAACTATGATGCATTAAAGAATCTCATATTAATTGAAAGACATAGACAAAGAAACGGATTAGATTTTAATTACGATGTTATTTATATCGATCCCCCTTATAATACCGAAAGTTCATTAAAAGATGGAAATAAATTAGCAAATGATAAAGAAAACATTGCAGCAAAATCATTTAGTTACCGTGATAAATTCACACAAAATGGTTGACTAAATATGATGAATGAAAGGTTAAAACTAGCAAGAGAATTATTAAAAGATGATGGGGTAATTTTTGTTTCAATTGATAACAATGAACAAGCATATTTAAAGGTTTTAATGGATGAAATATTTGGAGAAGTGAATTTTGTTGATTCTTTGGTATGAAAATCTGTAAATAGTGTTCTCAAACAATCAAAACTTATAAGAAATGATCACGAATATATTCTTTTATATGCAAAGAAAATATCCGAGGTTGTATTCTTAAGACAGAAAAATACAATGAATTTTCAAAATCCCGATAATGACCCAAAAGGAAACTGATTCAGTAGCAATGCAGCCAGTCCTAATCAAATTAGTAATAAAAATAAATTCCCTATTTCTCTTCCTGGTGGCAAAGAATGCATTAGAAATTGAAAATTTTCATATGATGATTATAAAAATGGTACTGTTTCGTTATATTTTAATGGAAACAATGTTCCAAGATTAAAAATTTATGAATCTGAATACAATATAAATTCAAAAGTTCAATCAAGTATATTTGAGAACCTTGGTTCTTTGACCAGTGCAAAAAGAGAAATAGAATCAATTTTAGATAAAAACTCAAAATTTCAAACACCAAAACCAACTACATTAATTAAACATATTCTAAAATTACTTAACAAAAACTCTCGTGTTTTAGACTTTTACGCAGGCTCTGGAACAACTGGACATGCTGTTTTAGAACTAAACCGTGAAGATGGTGGAAACAGAACTTTTACACTTGTTACAAATAATGAAAATAGTATTGGTATTGATGTAACCTATCAAAGATTAAGAAGAATAAATACAAATACAGATCTAATTGGTAATGAAATTAATTGTAAGTGATATCAAAAAAATGAACCTTATAATTCTAATTTAAATGTCTACTGACTTAACGAAAAAGAAGATTATATCAATATAGGATTAGAATCATCAAACAATGTTAAAGATTTAAAAGAAAAATGACTAAGTCTTATTAAGAACTTTGGTATAGATAATTCTAAATTTGATTATGATGAACTACTAACTGAATTATTAACCTTAAAACCTTATAAAAAGAATGACTAGAATCGGTGTACTAATAATTAAAATACAAGAAAATTTCTTGTATTTTATTTGCTTTTGTTAAACTATATATATAATTATTAAAATAATTATATATTAAGGAGGTGGCATGCAAGTTAAATCAAAAAAAATTAATATTAAAATTAAAGATATTCAAAACCTTGAATTCTTCATCGATGATATTAATGTTTCAGATGGAGATTATTTTAATTTAAACGATATTCTGAACCAAGATCTAAAAAAAATTACAGATGAAACAGGTAAAATCAGGGAACAAATTATACAAAATGAAAAAAATCGACTTACTAAAGAAATACAAGAAAATTTAGAAAAAACTTTCACAAGAGAAATAAAGAATTCAAAAGAATACAATGAACTAAAAAATCAAAAAGATAATGAAATTAATAAACTTATAATTGAAAATGTTGAAAAAACACAAAAACTTGAAAACGAACTTAGGGATAATTATTACAAGCAACTCGAGCAAGAAAGAGATAAGTTAAAAGATAAATTTGAAGCAGAAAAGAAAGATTATAAAAATACTATTTTAAATAAAGAAATTGAAAACATAAAACTTAAACTTCAACAACAACATCAAAAACAATTGATGGAATTAGAAAATAAACTTCAAATTTTAAATGTAGAAAAGCAATCACTTCTAGAAAAGAACGAAAAACTACTTGCTGAATTTGAAGACAAAAAACAGTTATCAACTAAACTTCAAACCGAGTTAGAAACCCTACAAAAATATAGATATAATAAATCAACCAAGGAATATGGTGAGGAATTTGAGAATCATATTTTTAATAAACTCGCAGAAGGCTTTGCTTTTTCAGAAGATGTTAGTTTTGAGAAAACCACCAAACATATAAACAATAGAAAACCCGATTTTAAAATAGATTTTAAAGATTTAAATATCTTAGATGACGATAAAAATTCATATGGGACTATTATAATTGAAGCAAAAAATAGAATTACCGAACAAGGATCAAGAAGAAACAAAGACTTTATTGAAAAACTCGAACAAGATCGAAAAAACTTTAAGGCTGATTTTGCAATTTTAGTCACTGAATTAGAACCTAATAGCGTTCTTTATATTGAAAAAATTTCAGGTTATAACGAGATATTTATTGTTCGTGATGTTGCTTTAATAAATCTTATTTCATTATTAAAAAACATCTTACAAATAAAATATTCATTAAATGCAGACAAAATAGAATTTAATAGTAAAAAAGTAATACTTGAGAAATTCAACGACTTTGTAGAAAAAAATATATTAAATCATATCGAGAAATCAAACAAAGAAATTGAAGGTATTATTGAAAATGCAGATAAGATGCGAAAACTTTTATCTAGCATAGAAGATAGTGCAAATAATATAGCGCATAAACATTTTTCAAAAATGCAGCGTAAGATAAGTGATTTTGGAAAATCCGAATTTATTAAAGAAATTGCTAAACTTGAAAAAGCAGAGCAAAAACTAATCGAGAAAAAGGAATCTGAATAAAATGCAAAAGCAGCAAAATAAAATTACATGAAATATTTTTAAACGCGTTTTTGGTAATAATCCTGCATTAATTTGAAATAACGATTCTCTTATTAATGATATAAAACAAGAATATCAAAAAAGATGAAACAGAACTTGAGAAAACATCGAAATAACTAACGAAGAAGATGATGAGCAATTTGTTAATTTTGATTATGAATTTTTCGAAAATCACGATATTGATGCATTACACGAATTAAATTTAGATTCTGTTAGTGATACAGAAACATATATAAAAGTAAATAAAGATAGTTATGATAATTATTTAAAAGATGCATTAAATTGATATTTAAATAAATATAATATTAAAAATTCACAAGTTAAATTTATTTCATCGAAAAGTGACTATCAAACCAAGCATATCGATACATTAAAAGCTATCAAGGATAATGAAATAGATTTAATCTTTAACGGAACTTTATATGATGTATCAGGCGATTTTGATTATATTGCACCTTTCTTTATTTATCATAAATCCTTGAACAAATTAGTTTTATTAAGTTATACAGCAAGATGTAAATATGAAATGTATTACAAACATTTCTATATTTATCAAATTTTTAAGACAAACAATATTAATATTAAAGATATGTCAGTTTTAATAATAAATCCCTGAGATAGAATACATCGTAAGGTACAAAAAGGTAAAATAAACTTTTATGAATCTTTTGCTGCTGATGTTGCAAAATCTATCCGTAAAATTTCTAAGGATAATCCTAGCACATATCAAAAACATATGTTTGAAGCATTAGTAAGAACAGGGGATATTAATTTGAAATTAGGTTTTGACCATAATGAAAACAGCCATTTAGAATTTATTAATGTTATCAAAAGAAATGGTATTTCATTTTCTCAAAAAACTGCTGATATACTTCATTCAACTGATGAAAAACTTTTTATTATTGACAATCTTTCAAAAGAAATTACCATTGAATTTCGTTCTTTTAAGATATATAAAAAAATTATTGAAAAAGCTTTTAATGAATTTAACAACAAAAGCAACTTTGATGCAATATATAAGTTCTTATCGACTGAAAAAGATAAAAAAATCGAATCTGTAATAAGCTGATTGAATAACACATTAGACTATCAAACAAATTCACAAAAAATATGAATTGATGAATGAAACTTTATTAATAAAGAACAAAAAATTGCTTTATATAAACTGTTTATAGGTCCAAATTTTGATGAAATTTCTTTTTCTTTCTTTAGTAAAAAAGAAAAAGAGAATTTAGTTGAATTTACAAAAAAAATAGAACTATATAATAAGAATATTAACTTTTTTAACTTAGATGCTTTGACAAAAATTCTCCCTTTACATCAAAAAGATGCTCGGATCTGTTGATATGATTATGAGGGTTTTTCTGACTTATATCCTCCTTTAAATAATATTGCTCCATATAATCAATTAGTAAATCAAGTTTCTGTTATTATAACTAAAAATGGTATCGAAGAAAAAGTTGAAAATATTGTAATAGATACAAAAGGTTTGACTATATATAATTTAGTTGATTTAATCGATGTCATTTATTCAAATAAAGCAGATTGATTTGTTGTATATAACAAAAATTATGAAAATGCACGCAATAAAGAGATTAAGGATTTGGTTACTGAAAATTATCTAAACAACAAAGAATTTGAACAATACATTGATCAAAAATATAAAAGCATTCATTATTTTGCTGGTATGGTGGATTGAATTAATAATCACACAATTGATTTAGCTGATTGTTTTAAAAATTCAAAGCAAGAGAAAAACAATTATGAAAAAATTACTGCTTTTTACGAAGATGGTAATAACATAAAAACAACAAAAGTTGATAAAGATTTTATTAAAGAAAACATAATAACTACTAAAAAACTAATTCATATCAACTTCCTAAAATACTATTTTTCTATTAAGAAAATAGAAAAATACATCACTCATATGAATTTTGATCTGAAAAACAAAATCACACCTTATTCAGAACTTGTAATTCAAAAAGGAACAATGGCAATGGAAGCTGCTATATTAAGATATTTAGGTGCAACCAATGATGCTGTATGACAAAACAATATCGTTCCTAACTTAAAAAAATATTGTGAAAATGATGTTCGTGCAATGATGATGGTGTATGATTTTATAATGTTTTTATTTTCTAAAGCATACGATAATTTATCCGAATTTGAATATCAACTTAAAATGGTTGAAAATATGGAATATACAGTTATAGATGGAAAATTATCTGTTGCAACAAAAAGATAATTTGTGGTACAATATCTATTAAATATATTGAGGTTTAATATGAAAAAAGTTATTTTAATAGTTATAGATGGATTAGGATTACGTAGGGAAATCCAAGGAAACGGTTTTGCTTTAGCAAATACACCAACCTTTGATAAATTATTTGCTGAATACCCTAATTCATTAATTCAGGCTTCTGGTGAGTTTGTAGGATTACCAAAAGGACAAATGGGTAATTCAGAAGTTGGACATCTAAATATTGGTGCAGGAATAATTGTGTATACAGGATTATCATTAATTAACAAAGCTTTAAAAGATGGAACTTTTAAATCTGCTCCAGCATTTGTAAAAGCATTCGAGGATGTTAAAAAGAATAATTCAACACTTCATCTAATGGGACTTTTATCTCCAGGTGGTGTTCACTCATTAGAAACACATTTATTTGAACTTCTAGATGCAGCATACGAATATGGACTTAAAAAAGTTTCTGTACATGCTTTTGGTGATGGTCGCGATGTTGCACCTCGTTCAATCAAAGCATCAATGCAAAAACTACAAGATATCTGTGATAAATATAATTACAACATCGCAACCGTTTCTGGTCGTTTTTATGCAATGGACCGTGATAAAATGTTTGATCGTGTTGAAAAAGCATACACAACTTTATTAGGTAATTCGCAAAATAAATATCAAAATGCTCTTGATTATGTTGATTCGCAATATGCTAATGATATTTCAGATGAGTTTTTTATACCTGCACAAAAAGCAAACCTATCAGCAGATTCCTTTGTAAAAGATGGCGATTCAATTATTTTCTTTAACTTCCGTCCTGACCGAGCTAGACAACTAACTCATTTATTAATTGGTTCACCTTTATACGAAAATAAACCGTCACAACCTGTTAAAATTAACCAATTTGTTTCAATGATGAAATATGAAGGAATTCAAACAAATATTGCATTTGATGAAATGGAAATTAATATGCCTATTGGTAGGGTTTTGGAAGAAGCAGGTGTAAGTCAATTACGTGTTGCTGAAACACAAAAATATGCACATGTGACTTACTTTATGGACGGGGGGAAAGACATTGTGTTTAAAAACTCAAAAAGAATTATGGTTGATTCATTGAAGGTAGAATCATATGCTGATGCACCACATATGTCTGCTGAAGGTATTACCGATGAGTTATTAAAAAATGCTTTAGATTTTGATGTTACTATTATGAACTTTGCTAACCCTGATATGGTAGGACATACCGGAAATCTTAAATCTACTATTGAAGCAGTAAGTTTTTTAGATACACAAATTAAAAGAATTATTGATTGAGCACAAAGCAACAATATCACTGTATTTATAACAGCTGATCACGGAAATGCAGAAATAACTGAAGATGAAAGCGGAAAACCAGCAACCAAACATACAAGTAGTCCTGTTATGCTTATTTGCACCGATAAATCAGTAAAATTAAAAGATGGATGTCTAGCTAATATTTCACCAACTTTATTAGATTATCTAAATATCCCAAAACCAAAACAAATGGATGAAGAATCGTTATTGATTAAATAACCATATGCTAATGTAATTTATAAAAGTACCTAATTAATAGGTGCTTTTATAAATCAATATTTTTAACATATTTTGCATTATTTTCTATAAATTGTTTACGTGGTAAAACATTTTCACCCATAAGAATTTCAAAAATACGGTCTGCTCTTACTGCATCTTCGATTTGAACTTGTAACATTTTGCGGTTTTTCGGGTTCATTGTTGTGTCTCAAAGTTGAATAGGGTCCATTTCCCCAAGTCCTTTGTAGCGTTGAATTGTTATTTTTTGACTCTGATTAAATTTAGCAATAATTTCTTCTTTTTGTTGGTCATTAAAAGCATATTCTACCGTTCTTCCTTGTGAAATCTTATATAAAGGAGGTTGCGCGATGTAGATAAATCCATATTCTATTAAAGGTTTAAAATAACGATAGAAGAATGTTAATAATAAAGTTCTAATGTGTGCACCATCGACATCAGCATCTGTCATTATAACTATTTTATGGTATCTTAATTTATTAATGTTAAAGGTTTCACCCAATCCTGTTCCTAATGCTGTAATAAGCGACATTATTTCTTCATTTCCAAACACTCTTTCTTGTCTGGTTTTTTCTACATTTAGGATTTTTCCGCGAAGTGGTAATATAGCTTGGATATGACGATCACGACCCATCTTAGCTGACCCACCAGCTGAATTTCCTTCGACTATAAATAACTCTGAAATTTCTGCATTTTTTGATGAACAATCTGATAACTTACCTGGTAAACCTCCGCTTTCAAAAACATTCTTTCTACGAGCATTATCTCTTGCTGCATTCGATGCAAGACGTCCTCTACGTGCAGCTATAGCAATTTCTACTATCTTTTTAGCTAAATCGGGATGTTCATTTAAAAAGCGTTCAAAAGCTTCTGAATAAATCTCATTTACTGCTCTACGAGCATCTTTAGAACCTAATTTCGCCTTTGTTTGTCCTTCGAACTGTGGATCAGGGTGTTTTATTGAAATAATCGCTGTCATTCCTTCAATTAAGTCATCACGGGTAAAACGCTCTGATTCATTTTTAAAAATACCTTTTTCTTGAGCATATGAATTGACTAAACGCATTATTGAATCATAAAAACCAGATATATGTGTCCCACCTTCAATTGTTAGAATATTATTTGTATATGAAATTATATTAGAACGATATAAGTCAAAAAGGTATTGCACAGCTACTTCTACGCCTATAATAACTTCGTTTTGAGTATGTTCATCAATATATTTATATTCTCCTGAAGCATAAATAACATCATTATTCACAGGTTTATAACCTTCATCTACTTCTTTAACATAATCAATTATCCCATTTTCATATTGAAATTCTTGATAAGAATCGTCTCTTTCATCCTTAACTGTAACATGTAACCCTTTATTAAGATGTGCTATTTGTTTAGTATGATCTATTATTATATCTTTATCAAAACTCAACTGCTCCATTATTCTAAAATCAGGATGAAATTGAATTTTGGTTCCAGTCTCACTGGGATCACAATCAGCAATTACACTTGTGGGTGTTAAAGTTTTCCCACCATTATGAAATTCAGCAAAATAAACTTTCCCATTACGTTTAACTCATGCTTTCATCGAATCACTTAAAGCATTAACAACTGAAGCCCCAACACCATGTAAACCCCCACTAACTTTATATGCATTTGATTCAAATTTACCACCAGCATTAAGTTTGGTTAAAACTACTTCTAATGCACTTATACCAAATTTTGGATGAGTATCAGTAGGAATGCCACGACCATCATCTTCTACTATTATATTTTCTTCTTTTGTTATTGTTATATGAATATTTTTTGCATATCCTGCCATTGCTTCATCAACAGAGTTATCTACAATTTCTCAAACCATATGATGAAGTCCTGATTTCGATGTGCTTCCAATATACATCCCTGGCCGCTTACGAACATGTTCTAAACCTTCTAAGTGTTTAATATTTGCTGCACTATAATCTTGTGTATTCTTTGCTGACATATTTTTACTCCTAAAGCATAAATATTTTTTAAATTATACCATTTTTGTTATAAATCCCTTGATTTTGTATAGAAAAACCTATGGTTTCGAGAAAATAGTATATAAATTTTCTTTTCAAAAGCCTTTTAAATTACTTTTTGATATCTCTTGTTTTTTAAGTAATTTTACATACATTTGCTTCATTTCTTCATTATATGTATAGTAAGGTGCTTTAGGATTTTTATCTTGAATATAATGAACTCTAGCAAGTCCTTTTTCTACTAATTTAGCATTAATCGAATTATAAAAATCATCTTTTGTTGATAAATATAAAACGGCAACTACCCTTTTATATTTATCAACTTGAATTTGCTGCATATATATTTTTTTATTTTCAATTAATTCTGATGTATATTGCTTTGCTTTCTGTGCATAATCATTTTCATATTTTTGTAGCTTTTCTTTTTTAAAATCTTTTTGAGTCTCAGGTGTATCAATTCCATAGAGCCGTATATGATATTGTTTATTAAATAAATCAGTTGCTATGATTGTATCACCATCAATAACCTTTTGAACCTTTATAGTAATATATTTATGGTTATTTTGTTTATTATGTTGATATAAAAATAAACAACTTGCAGATGCAGGAACAACCAACACACTTAAAAGAATTCATATTCATTTTTTAATTTTTTTCATATTCGCTCCATTTAAATTATTAATGATTTTTAAACACGAACTAAAAAAGAACAAAAAGCGAACTTATAATCTTTTGTTGTTACCAGAAAGTAAAAAAATGCAGTTTACACTGCAAATCTCTTTATTTACTTAATAATAATGCTATTTCATCTTTGTAAATTGGTCCATCATCTGCTCATGGAGTTTCTAGTATAATAGGAATATTATCAAAATCAGGATCATGAACAAATTTTTTGAGTGTCTCGGTTCCTATTGTTCCTTTTCCGATGTTTGCGTGGCGGTCTTTACGAGAGAAAATTTCGTGCTTTGAATCATTTAAATGTATTACTTTGGTTCTTTCAAGCAGATTTCATCTTTTTAGCTCATTTTTAAAATTTTCATAATCTTGCAAATCATATCCAGAATCCCACATATGACACGTATCTAAACAAACTTGTACTCGTTCTGAATCAACTCAATCTAAAATAAAACGAATTTGCTCAAAATTTGTTCCAATTTCTGTTCCTTTTCCTGCCATTGTTTCAATGCAAATTACTACATCTTTTGTATTTTCAAGTATATATTTAAGTGAATCAACAAGTTGATCAAGTGCTTCTTGTGGTTCAAATTCTGTATATGATCCTGGGTGCAAGACTAATCATTTTAATCCTAAATAATTCATTCTTTTAATTTCTGCTATTAAAAAATCATTTGAAAAAGCATGTTTTGATGGACTTGCTGGATTAATAACATATGGTGCATGAACTATAATATCTTCTTTTGGAATCACATTAGCTCAATTTTCTTCATATTCTTGTAATTTATATTTTTCTACATCTACTCTCTTGGTAGTTTGTGGTGCTCCGAGATAAACCATCATTGTATTCGCACCGTTTTCTTGTGATTCTTTTACTGCCCCAGGTAAATAATGTGGAGCTTTAAAAGAAATGTGAGATCCTAATTTAATCATTGCTTACCTCGTTTTCCGAAGCATTTTGATTTGTTTCATCAATCACTTCAGTGTCCTTTTTTTTATTCTTTTTCTGTATATGTGCTTGCATTTCTGTTAAAAATGCTCCTGCTATAACCCCAGATGGAATAGCTATAATTGCTAAAGCAATCAATGCATTAACTGAAACTATAATTTTTGTAATTGGTGCATGTGGTAGTAAGTCACCATAACCTATTGTAGTTAATGTGATAGTTGAAAAATACAAAGCATCCACAAAATTCTTTACATAACCACTAGATAAATCTTGATAACTTTGATAATTATTTTCAAAATTCGCTAGGTTTGTCTGTAAATTAGGATGTTGTTGTAAGAATTTTTTTGTCTCTATTTCATTTAAATTTTTATAATTTAAAAATTCTTGTCACTGCTTAAAATCAATTTTTTGACTTTCTAATCAGTTTTTTTGCTCATTTTCTAAATATACTGTTTCATTATTTCATATCAATATCGCAAAAACAATTATCACTAAAATTACTAATAACAAAACATATGAGAGCACCTTTTTTTGTTTAGCAAAAACATCTATGATAATCTTAAACGGTGCAAAAAATGCCAACACTATAAATAAACGAATAAATCTAAAAATATTTAAGATTCTAAAGAAATTTATTGCTTTAGATAAAGCAGGTGAAATATGATTACTAAAATCCTCAATCACATGTAATGATGTTAAAATACATAATAAAATAACAATCCCTGTCCCAGAAAAAATAAATTTTACTGTACTTTTTCACAACTGAATATCTTTATTTAAATTATTATAAATCCGATATGTAACTAAGTGTGCAACATAATCAAAGATAAAAAATGCAAAGGTAATAAGTTGTAATGTAGCAACAGCAGGTCCTCAATAAGGCTTAATCTCTTCGGTTGGTGAAACCAAAGAAAAAACTGAAATTAATGAAGCAAAAATTACTAAACCTACATAACCTAAACGAACAAAACGAATACGTTTAAGTTGATTACCTAAAACATCATCTAATTTTTTCGTTGACCAAACAATTGATGTGAAGATTGTTATAAAATTATCATAATGTTTTTTAAATTTTGACATTATCTTCTTGGTTCTAAAATTTCAATAGGAATTATTTTAGAAATAAATTCATGTGTTTCTTTATAAACTGTAATCATATCATCGATTTTAAATCCAATGTTAGGGTAATCAATGAATATTTTTGCTGAATAATTCTTCATATTATCATAAATTGATTGATAACCTATATCTGTAAATGTGTATTCGCGCACCCCTAATGTAACAGTTAAAGTTACATAAACTTCGTGTGTTGAACATATAATATTTTTAATATTGTTCTTTTTAAGGTAATTATTCAAACGAATAATTTCATCAATTTCTTTTTTGGTACTTAGATGAAAATCATGAATTTCTCAACCATTTTCCGAACAAGCTCTCTCGTATCCTTGAATTCTTTCAGCAATTTGTGAATCACTAAGACGATCATCTTTAACAAAAATTGCTTTTCGATCCTTAGGGTGTGTACTTAACATTACTTTGTTAGTTAAATCATAAAAACCTTTGGTCACATCAGGTTTGATTCAATTTATCCCCCGAACTTGATGTCCGTAAACTATAAATGTTGTATCATCTGTTTTACGAATAAAGTCAAATAATTCTTTATCATATTGTGGAATAAATACAACAATTGATCCGGGTTTTCAAGATAATGCATATCTTATTGAATCAATATATTCGGATGTTGAACTGCCTGAATAAGTTGTATTTACTCTTCTTCCTGTTTTTGCACAAGAAATGGTAATTCCACTTACAATAGATGCATATAAATTTTGCGCTCAAATTGGCATAATAATAAATACCGAATTATCACGACCTCGGATTAAACGGGCTCCTTGATTGGGATAATACTCATTTGCTTTTACTACGGCTTGAATTCTTTCTTTTGTTTTTTTAGACACGTATCCGTTGTTATAAAACCTTGAAATAGTTGAAATAGAAACTTTAGATTGTGCTGCTATGTCTTTATATGATAATTGTTTTTTGATATTCATAATTTAGATTATACCATAAATGGTTAAATGTGGAAATTTTCCACAAGTTCTTTTTTGTAGATTACTAAGTAATTTTTTAAATACAAATTCATAAAATAAATGAAAATATTTTATAATTTATTATAAAACATAAACATAAAAATAATTCTTTAAATCTTTCTTTTTTATTAAAATATATATATGATAAAAGTTAATAACATAGTTTTTAGTTATAAACCTGGAATCTTGCAACCTGCATTGAAAAATGTTTCATTTCACATCAGAAAAGGTGAATATATAGCTGTTTTAGGTCATAACGGGAGTGGAAAAAGCACCCTTTCTAAAATTTTGGTTGGTTTGCTCAAACCACAACAAGGTTCGGTTTCTATTGATGGTATCGAATATCATCGCACTACATTGGTTCAGGTTCGCAAAAAAATAGGTATTATTTTTCAAAACCCAGATAACCAGTTTATCGGCTCTTCTGTTGAAGATGATATTGCTTTTGGACTCGAAAATCGATGTGTTAACCCAAAATTAATGAAAGATATTATCTTAAAATGTGCTACACGTGTCGGGATGCAAGATCATCTTGAAAGAGAACCTGAAAACCTTTCTGGTGGTCAAAAACAACGTGTTGCAATCGCCTCAGTTTTAGCATTAGATCCAGATGTTATGATTTTTGATGAAGTTACTTCAATGTTAGATCCAAAAGGTCGTCATGATGTTTTAAATTTAATTAAAGAAATTCGTGATTCAAGACAGAAAACTTTAATTTCCATTACACATAATATGGATGAAGCAATTTTAGCTGATAAATGTTTAGTTTTTTCAAATGGTGAATTAGTAGCATTTGGCTCACCACAAGAAATACTAAATAATAAAGACATAATTGATTTAGCGAAAATTGATTCTCCTTTTATTTATAAACTTAGCGAACTTATTAAAGGAATTAATCCAACCTATAACGAACAGGAGTTAATAGACAATATATGCAAGTAAAAACAAACAAAATTACACATATTTTTAATAAAAGAACTCCTTGAGAATTTACTGCTCTCACTGATGTTTCCTTAGATGTTGCTGATGGTGAATACTTAGGTATTATCGGGTCAACTGGCTCAGGTAAAACTACTTTAATTGAACATCTAAATGGCTTACTTAAACCTTCTTTTGGAACAGTAGAATGAACTTTTTCAACTGATATATATAATAAAAAGTTAAAAAACTACCATACAGAAAAATTTCATATCATAAACGATTCACAAAAACGAAGAAAAATTAAAAACCTAAAAGAAATACGTAAGAAAATCGGGATAGTTTTTCAGTTTGCTGAATACCAACTTTTCAAAAATACTATAAAAGATGACATCGCTTTTGGTCCTATTGCATATGGTGTACCTAAAGAAGAAGCATATCAAAGAGCAAGAAAATGTTTGGAAATGGTAGGATTAGGTTCAGAGTATTTATCTCGCAGTCCTTTTGAGTTGTCGGGTGGACAAAAACGACGCGTTGCTATTGCTGGTATCTTAGCAATGAACCCTGATTTTATGGTTTTTGATGAACCTACTGCTGGATTGGATCCTGTGGGTGTGGTAGAAATCTTGGATATTTTAACCAAACTCAACCAAAGCGGTAAAACCATTATAAATGTTACACATGATTTAGACCATGTCCTAGAAAGAGCAAGTAAAGTTGTTGTTTTAAAAGACGGAAAACTTGTGCGACAAGGACAACCTTATGAAGTTTTAAATGATATTCTTTTTTTAAAAGAAAACAATTTACAGCCTCCCAAATTACTTGAATTTGTCTTTAAATTAAGACAAAACGGATTAGATGTACCTAAGGTAAAATCATTAAAAGAACTTGCTGATTTTATCAATTTATCAAGAGAGGATAAATAATGAAAAGTATTTTTGGTCGTTATATCCCTGGTAATGGTTTTCTTTATAATTTCGATCCCCGTATAAAGGTTTTTTTAACTGTTTTATATATTATAATGGTATTTATTGCTAGTTCATTTATTGATTTATTTGTTATTTTACTTCCTTTGGTAATTATTTATCTAGCATCTACTAAAAAAATTAGACCTTTATTTAAGTTACTTAAACTACCTATTTTTATTTCAGTTGTTATTTTCTTAGTTAATTTATATATAATAAATTCTGAATCAATCTATAATGATCACTATCACAATGAACTTTTTTGAAGTTTTTATACATCTAAATCAGATTTTACCACCCCGATCAGTTGGGAGCAATATTATTTAGGAACTAACTTTGATTATTCAACACTTGTAAAAACATTTGGACAAAATGCGAAAATCCAATATGGTGTTTCTTTAAATTCTATCAACAGAACTTTAGCATTGTTTTTAAGAATTTACATAATGGTTTTAATTACATCTTTGCTTACCAACACAACACGGCCTATTTTATTAAATAAAGCAATCGAAGATTTGATTTATCCTTTAAAATTCTTATTTATTCCAACACATATTATCGCTACAATTATCTCGATTGCTTTGCGTTTTATCCCAACATTAGTAGATGAATCACAAAGAATTATAAAAGCTCAATCTTCACGTGGAGTGGATTTTAAAAATGGTAATTTAAAAGAAAAAATAACCGCATTTACCACCTTAATTATCCCTTTATTTGTTTCATCTTTTCAAAAAGCGGATGATTTAGCAAACTCAATGGAAACTCGTGGTTATGATCCATATGAAAAACGGACAAAATATCGACAAATTAAACCTACTTGAATCGATATATTAGTTTTATTAGCATTTATTGCATTAGCTATAATAATAATTTTTAACTATATTTATTTTAAAAATTATGATTTTAAATTTGGTGCTAACAATACCTTCTCAATAGGTCAATATATACTTCCAAAATGATATCTTGATTTACGGGTAGTAGGTTAATATATTAACAAAATTCATTTATGTCTTTTATATAGTCTTAAATGAATTTTTAAATTAAATTTGATTATAAAAATTTTTTTATTATAATTTATACAACATTTTAGAGTGTCAAGTAAAATTACTTGACAGCAAAGGAGGATATTAATGGTAAAAATAAGACTTAAACGTATGGGAAGTAAATTCAAACCAGTATATAAAATTGTTGCTGCTGATGCAAGAGCTCCACGTGATGGAAGATTTATTGAAGCATTAGGACACTACAATCCATCGACTAAGGAATTTGTTTTAAACAAAGAGGCTACAGTTAAATGATTAAATCAAGGTGCAAAACCTACTGACACAGTTGCGAACCTACTTAAAGCTCACAAAGTATCAAAATAAAATGAAAATCAATTTTTTAACCTTGTTTCCAAATTATTTCACACCTTTTTATCAAGAAAGCATTATTCATAAAGCTATTGAGAATAATATTATTGAAATTAATGTTATTGATTTTAGAAATTTCAGTAAAGACAAACACCATAAAGTAGACGATGAAATTTATGGCGGTGGACACGGTCTTTTGCTTCAAGTTGAACCAATTGATTTAGCATTAGATTCATTAAAGAATCGTGGTGGTTATAAAATCTTAGTTTCACCACAGGGTAAAACTTTTAACCAACAAATTGCAAATGAATTATCTAAAAAGGATCAAATTACATTAATAGCAGGTAGATACGAAGGTTTTGATGAAAGGGTTGTTGAACTAGTTGACTTAGAATTATCAATAGGTGATTATGTTTTGACAGGAGGAGAACTCCCAGCAATGGTTATTGCTGATAGTATAATTAGATTGCTACCTGGTGTTATAAAAGCAGAATCACATATTAATGACTCTTTTCAAGGACAAGGTTTATTAGATTACCCACAATATACCAGGCCAAGAGAATATAAGGGTATGAAAGTCCCCGAAATCTTGTTTAATGGTAATCATAAAGAAATTGATAAATGAAAACGAGATGCACAATATACAAAAACATTAAAAAATCGTCCCGATATCATTGAAAGGATTCAAAATGAGAAATAAATTATTAGAAGTAGTAGAACAAAGTCAGTTGCGTAATGATTTACCAAACTTTCAAACAGGTGATAATGTTCGTGTTTCAGTTCGTATCCGCGAAGGTGAAAAAGAACGTATCCAAGTTTTTGAAGGTTTAGTAATTTCTAAAAAAGAATCAGGAACAAGAGAATCATTTACAGTTAGAAAAATTTCTTATGGAATTGGTGTTGAAAGAACATTCCCTGTACACTCACCTTTAATAGCACACATCGAAGTAGTACGTTCAAATAAAGTTCGTAGAAAAAGATTATTCTACATGCGTGATCGCAAAGGTAAAAGTGCTCGTCTTAAAGAAATTAAAAGATAATATATCCTATCCTCATTTAAACCACGCTGTGGTTTTTTTATCTTTTTGCATAAAACTTATATAATTTATTAGTTAGGAATAAATGAAAAATGGATTTTTAATACTTATTTTGTTTTTGTCTTTTGTTTTTGCTTTTTTACCTTGGTATATAAACAAAAAGACAAAAAACAAACTTAGAAAAAGATGGATAAAAATTAGCATCGGAATTACATTATTAATATACTTTGCTGCAGCAAGATGATTTAGAGATATTGCTTTAATTTCTGAAATTACATCAGCACCTAGCAATGATTTTTATCGAAGCACTGTTTTGTCAAAATCACTTTTACTCGATATATGTCCGATGTTATATTTAATAATTAGCATCCTGTTGATAAGTGAAAAAAATCATAAAATCATTTCGTATATTGCTCCGACAGCAGCTCTTTGTGGATTTTTAACAGTTATTTTTGTTCCTTATACTGAACCACAGGCATCAATAAATTTATGATATATTTTTATCGGTACATCATTAAACAAACTTTATTTTATGTTGCACTTTATTATATATGTTATAGGAGCATATTATTATATATCCTATTACGATAATAAATACAAAGATATAATTTACACAAATACATTCTTCCTTATTCAACTTATATATACTACTATAATGATTTTTGCACTTAACATAACACACAATGCCTCTGGTTTAGTAAATCAGGATTGACAATATGGAGGAGAATTTTACACAATTACCTCTATTGTACCTATTCCAATTCCATATATTGCAATAGTATTTCACATAAGCATTATTTTCTTAATTTCTTCTTTAGTGTTTTTTAAGGTTTTTCTTTATAGAAAATGACAAAAATTTCTACAAAGAAAACAAGAAATTTTATTTCAAAAAATATAAAATACATAAATTTTAGATGTTATAATTTTATCTATTAATAAATAGATAAAAGAAAGGTTATATGAACTTAAAATACGATTATCCTTATGTTTTTAAAGATAACAACCAACCTAAAAACCCAATTATTTTTGTACATGGATTTAACTCAAGAGCAGAAATTCATAATGTTTTTATGGATAAATGAACCCTAAGTGATTATTATGCAATTTCTTTTCCAGGTAACAACTTATTAGAAGCAAAAAATAATGATGAAATTAGCGTTAACGGTTTTTCTGATTTATTAATTAAATTTATCAAACAAAATAATTTAAAAGATGTAGTTTTAATTGGCCATTCAATGGGAGGTGGAACTATTTCGCTTGCTTATAAAAAAGCACCTGAACTATTTTCAAAAATGATTTATGTTGCTCCGATGAATAAATCATCATTAGTTAAAAAACAAGACTATTTAGATACATATTTTCCTAAAACTTTTGATGATTATAAAGTTTTCTTAAAAGCACTCTATTTTGATCCAACTAATCTATTTGAAAATAAAGATTTTATGGAAAATGAAAGAAACAACTTTAATCCTTGACTTTATAACAATCCTACAATTTTAAAACTCGGACACAGCTTGCCAGATATAAATTTGATGAATCAAATTGAAGCAGGGTTAAATAAAATTAATGTTCCTACCTTATTAATGTTGGGTGAAAAAGATGCTGTTATTGATAGAGAAAACTGCATCAAATATTTTAAGGAAAATGTTAAAGATATCCAAATTGAAGTTTTTAATAAAGTTGGTCATATGCTATATTTTGAAAGCTTTGATAAATACTTTAAAATTATAAGTGATTTTTACAAGAAATAACCAAAAGCACTGTATACAGTGCTTTTTATATTAAACTATTATTGCCTGATAGTAATTATTTTGATATCTTGTGGTAAATTATCTAGTTGATCTACCAAAAATCTGGGAAAGAAATTAATGTCTTTAAGTTTGTCAATATCTATTCATTTAAAAGCAAAAACATTCCCATTTTCTTCAAATATAAATTCAGGTTCTAATATCTTTTCAAACGAAACAGGTGTTGCTGAAACAATTATAGATAATTCGTGGTAACGTTTTAAATTAAAACTATTTACATAAAACGATTCAATCAAAAAATGCTTATGTATATTCACAACATTTATATTCAATTCCTCTTTGATTTCACGTAAAACCGCTTCATCAATACTTTCGTGCATAGCAACTTTCCCGCCTGGTAAATATCAATAACCATTTCATGGATCACTTGCTATTAAAATTTTATTCTCTTTACGAATAATCACCCCAACACGGTATTTAAAACGATCGCCATTTTCTAATTCAAAAAAGACATCTGACATAACTTTCCTTATCAAAAAAAACCACCTGACACAACACTTCCTCATATGGCTGCTGTATTTCTACCCTGACCAAGTTAGTGGGTTATTGTTCTGATGGCTTTTATATTATATAAAATTTATACAAAAAGCAAAGGAAAGAAAAGTAAGTTTTAAAAGTTTTAAACAATAAAAATTTTCTTCGAAAGCAAACTAGAATATAACCAAATAAGCACCATAAAAGCAACATATTATATCATTATGATATAATTATTTTAATATTTCAAACATACTATATAAGGACAAATTATGGAAAAAAACATAGAACACAACAAATTAATTAGTTTTATTTGATCAATAGCAGAAAGTCTTAGAGATGTATATAAAAGAGGAAAATATAAGGATATTATACTTCCGATGATTGTTATCAGAAGATTTGATGCTTATTTGGAAACTAAAAAAGAAGAACATGATAAGTTAATCGATGAATGTAAAAGTAAAAATTTAAATGATCATGAAATTCTTGCATTAGAAAAATTGCCTTATTTTAATAGAACCAAATTATTCTTAAGACATATGTTAAATGAATCTGGACAACAAAAGTTAAAGGCTAAGTTTATCAGTTACTTAGAAGGATTTTCAGTGAATGTTAGGGATATTTTAGAAAAATTTGATTTCTTTCACCAAGTTGATAAACTTTCTGAGAGTAATGTTTTATTTACCATAATTCAAAAATTTGTTTCAAATAAAATAAATTTAAGTCCTAACGACATTGATGGTGAGCCTGGTTTAGATAATCATGCAATGGGTACTGTGTTTGAAGAAATTATTAGAAAATTTAGTGAAGAAAATAACGAAGAATCCGGAGAACACTTTACCCCTCGTGATGTGGTTGAACTAATGGGTGAACTTGCTGTATTACCAGTAATAGACAAAATGGAAGAAGCTACATATATGCTTTATGATGGTGCTTGCGGAACTTTAGGAATGTGTACAGTCGCATCAGATATCATCAAAAAACATGCATCAGAAAGAAATAAACAAATCGATGTCTTAATTTATGGGCAAGAAGTTAATGCTGAAACTTATGCTATTGCAAAAGCAGATATGCTGATTAAAGGAAACTCTAATGATAGTGAAAACATTAGATATGGTTCTACTATATCAAATGATGGATTCAGGAGTGAGAAATTTACTTTTATGTTATCAAATCCCCCTTATGGTAAAAATTGAGAAAATGATTTGGCACTACTTACTATTGACACAAAAACTATTTCTGATTCCAGGTTTTTAGCAAAAGCAAAAGATAATACACAATTAAATATGATCCCACCAGTTAGCGATGGACAAATGTTGTTTTTACTTAACAATATTTCTAAGATGGAGGAAAGTGGTATTGGAAGCAGAATTGTTGAAGTTCATAATGCTTCTGCTTTATATAACGGAGATGCAGGGAGTGGACCGAATAATATTAGAAGATATATTATTGAAAATGATTTGTTGGAAGCGATTATTCACTTACCTAAAAATATATTTTATAATACAGGAATTCCTACTTATATTTGAATTCTTGCAAACAAAAAAGAAGAAAGAAGAAAAGGTAAAATTCAACTTATTGATGCTACAGAACTTAAGACAAATATGAAAGCTAATTTAGGTCAGAAAAGTATAGAAATATCACAAGAAAATAAATTAGAAATTCTTAAATTATATCAAGATTTTAAAGAAACAGAGAATTCAAAAATTTTTAATAACGAATTTTTTGGATACTATGAAATTACAGTTGATAGACCTTTAAAGGAAGCAATTAATTTAAGTAACGAAAATATTAACAAGATGGAATCTTTATATAATCAAATTCTTGGTTTAACCAATACCGAACTCATAAACAAATTAACACAACTTGGTTTAGGTAAAACTAAGGCTTCTTTATCTGAATTAACAGATAAAGAAAAGATGTCTGCACATTTTGAAATTTTAAAACAACTCCAATCTGTAGATTTGTATTTAAATACAACAGAATTTAAATACAAATACAATAAATTAGCAAAAAAATACAATATAAAAGAATTAACATTTCAAAAACTTAAAGACACAGGGTTACTTTCTTTATGTATACAAAGAAATCAAAATGCAGATATTATTTACGATAAAGATGAAAACATTGTCCCAGATCTACAACTTAGAGATAAAGAAATCGTTCCAATGAACTATAAAGGTGGTATACAACAATTTATTAATGATGAAGTGATTCCGTATTTCTCAGATGCTTTTGTTAGTGAAAAATTAACAAAAGTAGGATATGAAATAAGTTTTACTAAAGTTTTCTATAAACCTTATCAATTAGAAAAAGTTACAGATATAATTAAGAAAATTAATGACTTAGAAAAAGAAACATCTGGATATATTTCTGATGTTTTAAAGGATATCAATGAACAAGTATAAGCAATATAAGGATGTAGATTTTCTTTTTTTAAAGCAAATACCGAGTCATTGAAATCTAAAGAGAAATAAATTCATCTTTCAACATAAAATAGATATATCAGGCGAACAATGAAAAAAATATAATATTCTTTCTTTATCAACTAATGGAATTGTAGTTAAACCAAAAGATGATTTAAAAAACAAAGGAAGAAAACCTGCAAATTTTGCTAAATATCAAATAATCAATCAAAACGATTTTGTTCTTTGTTTATTTGATTTAGATTTATCTGCTGTTTTTTCAGATGTATCAAATTATAACGGAATCATAAGTGCTACTTATGATGCTTTTGTTGTAAAAAGTGGATTTGTAAGGTATTATAAATATTTATTTGATTATCTTTTTCGAAGCAGAACCTTGGAAAGATTTTCAAAAAATGTTAGATATAGCATAACTGTAAGTAGTTTTTTGTCGTTATATTCTTTATTTCCTCCCCTCCAAGAACAAATTCAAATTGCTAAGTTTTTAGATTGAAAAATAAATGAAATAAATAAGATAATTGATAAAGAACAAAAACACATCCAATTACTTGATCAACTATCTAAATCCCTTATCAACGAAGTTGTAACAGGACAAATAGATGTTAGAGATATAGATGTCAATAACATAAACGATATATATATATATAACAAGAAATATAGGGAGTATAGGGTTGTAGATGAACTTGTTTTTAGTAAAATTCCATCTTATTGAAAAAAAGCAAAGTTAAAGAAAGTGACAAGAATTACAAAAGTTAATGATATAAAAACAGAGAAAGAATTTCCGTTGTTTAATGCAAAGCATTTAAGACATAAAAAAGATGTAATTACACAATCGGAAGGTCCTTTTGTTAAAAAGGATGATTTAGTTATACTTGTAGACGGAAACGCTGGGGAAATTTTTAAATTAGATGAGGATGGTTTTTTGGGAAGCACACTTAAAAAGTTAGAAATAAACAAGAATATATATAAAGATTTTTACCTTTATTTTCACTACCTGATTATCCCTTATTTAAAAGACCACCGAACCGGCGCTGTTATCCCACACCTTGATAAAGGTTTATATTATAATATCTCACTCCCCCTTCCTCCCCTCCAAGAACAAATTCAAATTGCTAATTTTTTGGATATAGCTACATCTCAAATAAACACTAAAATAAATAACAAGAAACAAATAATTGAAAATCTTAAGAAACTTAAAGAATCATTAATTGCAGAAGTTGTAACAGGACAAATAGACGTAAGTAATATATCTGTTCCTAACTATCAAAAAATAGATAACGTTTTAGATGATTCCATAGAAGAAGAAAATGAAAACTAATCCAGAGCAACAATTAGAACATAAAATCATTGATGCTTTAATTAAAAATGGATTTAAATATATAAAACATCAAGAATTATCTGAAACATTTGATCACCAACATGCAATTGATAAAACACAATTATTTGATTTCTTAAAAACTACACAACCAGATAAATATAACAAATCTTTTGTTTCTGACAAAGAACAAGAAGAATTTTTAATAGCATTATATAATGCTATTAAAAATAAAGGTGTTTTAGAAATATTAAAGAAGGGATTTAAATATAAAAATAATACTTGAACTTTGTTTTATCATCTATTAGATGAATCTTTTCCTGAGGAAATTAAGAAGTTTAATCAAAATTCTTTTGTTGTTACTAATCAACTACAATATAACAAAAAAGAACATAGAAGTGTTGATTTATGTATTTTAATCAACGGTTTACCTGTTTTTACTTTTGAACTAAAGACCTTACATTCAAGCAATAATAATAGTTATAAAGATGCAGAAAAACAGTATATCCAAACGCGACCAAATACCGAACACATATTTAGTGATAAGGTATGTATCGCACACTTTGCACTCGATGAAAAAAGTGTTTCTTTTACTGCAAAAATAGATGGAGAAAACACTAAATTCTTACCTTTTAATAAAGAATTTGATGAAATAAACAAGAAATCATCAGATTTCTTGTGAACTGAAATTTTTACTAAACAAGATTTAACAAATTTAATTACTAATTTTTGTTATATAAATAACAAAATTCAATACTTTCCGAGATATCATCAATTTAGAGTGGTAAACAAAATAATAGCAGATGTAAAAGAAAAAGGAGTTGGACAAAAATATTTAATTCAACATAGTGCTGGTAGTGGAAAATCAAATTCTATTACTTGATTAGCAAATATGTTGTCAATAAACCTTAAAAAAGAAAATAAAAATATTTTCGATAGTGTTCTTGTTGTAACTGATAGAAAAAATCTTGATCAACAAATGAGACAAAACCTACTTAATTTTATTGAAAATAGAAATTTTATTGCTAAAGCACACAATGCAAAAGGTTTACTTGAACATTTGCAAGAAAACAGAAAAATAATAATAACTACTATCCAAAAGTTTCCATATATTATTAATGAAATATCTAATTCTGCTTCTCTTAAGGATAAAAGCTTTGCTGTTATAATTGACGAAGCCCATTCATCACAAAGTGGAAAATCAGCAAGTAAATTAAATGCTACACTTTCTGGTAAACTGCAGAAAAAAACTCAAGATATAAGTATAGAAGATTATTTAGTTGAACATTTAGATGCTCAATCTTTGCCTAAAAATGTTAGTTTTTTTGCTTTTACTGCTACTCCAAAAGCAAAAACAGTTGAGAAATTTGGTAAGACTTTTGATCTATATTCTATGAAACAAGCAATTGATGAAGGATATATTTTAGATGTATTACAATATTATATTACTTATGAATCTTATGTTTTAATTAGTAGTAATAATAATGAAACACAATTAGAAGTCAAAAAAGCAAATAATGAAATAAGAAAAAAGATAAAAAGCGATCAAAAAGCAATTGAACATAAAAGCGAAATGATAGTAGATTATATAATCAATCACACTTCTAAAAAGATAAATAATAAAGCAAAAGCTATGTTAGTAACAGGAAGTGTTGAAAATGCTATTAAATTCTTTTTAAAAATTAATGAATTATTTTTAAAAAGAAAATTACAATTTAAAGCATTAGTTGCTTTTACAGGTGAAAAATCAATGAAAGGTAAATCATATACTGAAAGTTCACTAAATGGGTTTAAAGATTCTTTTACAACAAAAGAATTTAGAAAAAATGATGATTATAAAATCATTGTAGTCGCTGATAAATACCAAACAGGTTATGATGAACCTTTATTACATACTATGTTTATCGACAAGACTTTATCTGATGTTAATGCTGTGCAAACGCTTTCAAGGTTAAACAGAAAGTGAGAAGGTAAAGTTGATACATCTATTGTTGATTTTGTAAACGATAAAGAGGATATTCAAAAATCTTTTCAATTATATTATGATAATGTTAAATTAATCGCTGAAACCGATATAAAAAATCTAGATAAAATAATTAAAGAATTAAATAATTTTGGTGTTTATACAAATGATAAAATTAAAGAATTTTTGGAAATTCTTTTTGATAAACCAGAAAATGACAAACAAGAATTTATTTTAAACGAATGTGAAGAAAGATTTAATAATCTTGATTTAGAATTAAAAAGATTATTTAAAAATAAGTTATTAACTCTTATCAAAACAGTAGACTATATGTTAAATTTTAAGAAAATTAATGAAGCAATATATAAGAAATATTTGTTTTTTAATCATTTAACAAAATGATTACATATTGATGATATTCAATCGGATGTTAAGGGAATAATTGATAAAAATATAAAAATCCATTCATTTGCTTTAATAAAACAAGAAGAAAAAGTTTTGTCTCTTAGTAAAGGAACAGGTGAATTAAGTCCCAAAAGCATCACAAATGATCAACAAATTTTAGACAAAGAATATGATACATTAGATAATATTACTAAAAAGTTTAATTCTTTTTATGATTACTTTTTTAAAGCAACAACAACAAAAGAACAAGGACTTGAATTGATTAGTATTTTAAAAGATAATGTAAACACTTTCAGAAAAGATCAAAATGTTATGAATGCAATTCAATGAAGTTCTGATAGTGCAAAAAAAGAAAAATTAAATAAACTGATTAAGAAATTATTTGCAAATCTTAAGTTGAAAAATCATATTCTTTATTCAGAAATAGAAGAAAAACCTCAACTAAAAGAAAAAGTAATAGATTATTTTTTCTTTTCTCTTTCAAACTACGATTCTTTCAAAAATCAATCGTCTTAAACAAAGAGAACACCTTTTACAGATGTTCTCTTTGTGTATCTATTATTCATCTTTATATAAATTTTTCAAATACTCATAAAATTGTTTTGTTTGATCATTGTTTAATTCAGGATTGATAATTATTGTCTTTGTTTTATCAAGGTATTTTATATCCATTTTTAATTCCGACATCATATTATAAAGTGGTATATCATAATTTACTCCTAAACCGCTTGTGTCTACAATATTAAAGTGTAAATTTATTTGATTTTTGTTTTTATCATCGACGACAAGACTTATTTCATCAATAGCAGGACTCCGTGTTCAACTTTCATACATCAATAAATTTTTGGTTTTGAAAAATTTATCAATATCTTCGTTATTTAAATAAATTTCTTTAAATTTTTCTCTATTTTTTTGTTGAAACTGTTGTTGTGTTAATGTATTTAAGTCTATTTTCAAGTTTGTTTGTAAGTGATTTCTTCAGCCAAATGCCCTTACTGTCTCTAGACTAAATTTGTTTAGAAATTTTTCGTCTAGTTCTTGCTCTGATGTAATTAATTCATATTTATGATCAAAGATATATTTAAACTTTCCTTTATTTTCTGTATTACCTGATCAAAAGTAAGTAAAATAAGGATCATAAATTGTTTGGATATTATTATCTTTATTATATTTAGAAATAAGAGATTTAAATTTTGTTATATCTGATATCTCATAATCTTTTATTTCTTTTTTATTAGAGTCAAGAGATGAGGAAGTACAAGAAGCAGTTAATAAACCTAAACTAAACGAAAAAGGAAAAAATCATTTCTTTAGTTTTTTCATACTATCTTTCTTGAACTGTATATGTCATTGCTAAACTATCATTAATCGAATTATCAAACAGTGCATCAGAATATTTTTTCACTTTTAGTCTATATATCCCAGATTCTGGTGTTATATATTCTAAAATCTCATCATTAGAATTAATCGATGTGATGCTTTTTACAACAGTTCACTTCCCAAAACTATCTTTTTTTTCTAAATATAAATCATAATCAGAAAATAATTTATCGTTTTGTTTTTGATTTATTGTTTTTAGATTCAATCTATCTTCATCTATATGGGTTTCATGCCATTTTACCTTTTCTTTTGCTAATCTTGCTCCTTCAACTGAATTAGCAATAACACCTCCTAAAACACCTAAAAATCATCATCAATTCACATTTGCATTATATGTAGGTAAATTTTCTGGTGCCTTTAATAAACCTGCATTAAACAACCAAGAGCTTGCTCCTTTAATTTTTTTGTCTTTTTGAACATAAAACTCTCTTGTTGATAAAACAAAATCACTATCAGATTTTGAAACTTCCTTAGTTACTAAATTATCTGCTGCTTCTAACATATTTTCAAAATCTACAATACCAGACCCGTATTTTTTAGAATATCCATTTGGTTTATAATTAAGATTATTTACTTTTGGAGTTCTGGATGAAGCACCTATAATCGCTTTTATTGATTGCAATCTGATTTTATCCTTATCCAAAAAGTTTCTTTCTCTTAACAATGTTGAAACAAGTCCTGTAACAATAGGTGTTGCAAAACTCGTTCCATCAACTCAAATATCCTTTTTTTCTCCAAATTGATTAAGTTGTTTTCTTTCATATAAATATCCAGGAGCAACTACATTAGGTTTTGCAAGTGAATTATAATTGTCTGGAAGAAGATAATTTGAGTATGGTGCTATTGAGTCTTTTGGATCTTTTGATCAATGGTAATAATCTAATGCTCCTACAACTAGGTTATTAAATGAAAGAGATTTTCAATTTATTCATTCATTTTCTATTCCGTTTTTATTGTTTCCATTACCTGAAGCAAAAATATTTACAACACCATATTTTCTTGATATATAATCTAGAAAAAGATTGATTTCACTATAATCCTTTCTTTTATTGTTTGGCCCTGCTCCGTAACTATGATTTATAACCCTTACTCTTTTATTTTTAACCATTCATTCGATTGCTTTTTGTCATTCTGAATCATAAAAGTATGTAGAATAGAAAACTTTTGAATATCTATCATAACCATGTGTACCTGCAACTATATTTGCTACCTCGTTTGGGTGATGTGATAATTTTGAGTTTGAAATGTTATTTCACTCTATACCATATCTTAGAAAACCATCAAGCTTTCTTTCATCTAACATTCCGTTAACTTCTATAACTCCTACATTACCAATATTATTGTAGTATCGATTATCCTCTTTGTCTCTTTGCTTTTTAAAATCAACAAATTCTACATTTTTTGATATATCTGGATATTTATTTACTAAATAATATACATCTTCTTCATTTGTTTTATTAGTGTCGGATAATTTTTTGTTTTGAATTTCGTTAGGAAATACAATTCCTTTAAAAATTTCTTTTTTGTCTATTATATTTTTAATAAAGTTTTCTCTTTGATTTTCATTATCAAAATAAAATCAAACAATAGGCATCATTGAACTTATTTGATGTTTTTTAAATAAAACACCAGAATTTTGTATTTTATTAATAAATTCTTGGTTTTTTTGTTCTACTCAACTTTCTTCGTGAATAGAATTTTTTTCTTCATAATTTAATAGTAATTTTAATTCGTAATCGTTATTTATAGGTACATTTCTCACAGAATTAAACAGTTGTCCGTTTTTATTTATGCGAATCTCTAATTTTTTGTTTTGATATTCTAAATATCAAGGTTTTTCTTCTTTTTTTGATATGCTTGTAACTGTTAAGGTAGCTATACCTATAACTGATGTAATAAAAACACCGCTAAATAAAAATATTTTTTTATGTTTAATTTTCATATATCTCCTTTTAGTAATTTTGTAAGAATCAAATTACTTATTTAATTTCTTACAAAATTATTTTACATAAAAAGAAATATTAATACCAGAAATTTTTATTAAAAACATATTTTCTTTTTGATATCTGCAAAATTTGTGAAAACACACAATCCTTGCTTCCTACATATTTTATTATTTATTAAAAAAATATGTTATATAATTTTTTAAATATTTAATATTTATAAAATATGAAATAACATAATTTATATAACATTTTAGAGGAGACATAAATGTCAGCAATTAAAAAAATACATGCACGTGAAGTGTTGGATTCTCGAGGAAATCCTACTGTTCAAGTAGAAGTTACAACTGAATTAGGTGGATTTGGTTCAGCAATGGTTCCTTCGGGAGCTTCAACTGGTTCAAGAGAAGCTTTAGAACTAAGAGATAAAGGTTCTATGTATGAAAAAAATTGATTCGGTGGAAAAGGAGTTATGTTAGCTGTTGATCATGTTAACCAAATTATTGCTCCTGCTATTGAAGGTATTGAAGTTACTGAGCAACGTTTAATTGATCAAAGAATGATTATTTTAGATGGAACACCAACTAAATCTAAATTAGGTGCTAATGCTATCTTAGGTGCTTCGTTAGCTGTTGCTCGAGCCGCTGCAGATGAATTACAATTACCACTTTATAAATACCTAGGAGGTTTTAACGCACATCAATTACCACTTCCTATGTTAAATGTTATCAATGGTGGTGAACATGCTTCTAATACCCTTGATTTCCAAGAATTTATGATTATGCCAGTAGGTGCTAAATCTTTACGTCAAGCACTACAAATGGCAAACTTTGTTTTCCATAACTTAGCTAAATTACTTAAGAAAAACGGACACGGTGTTCAAGTAGGTGATGAAGGTGGATTTGCTCCAAACTTTAAATCACACGAGGAAGCTTTAGATTTTTTAGTTGAAGCTATTAAACTTGCTGGATATCAACCAGCTACATCTGGAGAAAATGCTGTTGCAATCGCAATGGATTGTGCTTCATCAGAATTATACAAAGATGGTGTATATACTTTCGGAAAACTTAAAGAAGCAATCGAATCTAAAAAACCTGGTTTTGAACACTTAAATGATGTTAAATTAACTTATACAACTGATGAAATGATTAAATACCTTGAATCTCTTGTTTCAAAATACCCTATTATTTCTATAGAAGATGGATTAGCAGAAAGCGATTGAGCAGGATTTAAAAAACTTACTGCTGAAATAGGAAATAAGGTTCAAATTGTAGGTGATGATTTAACTGTTACAAATACTGAAATTCTTAAATGTGCTATTGAAGAAAAGTCAATGAACTCTATTTTAATTAAAGTAAACCAAATTGGTTCATTAACAGAAACTTTTGATGCTATCCAAATGGCTCAAAAAGCAAATATGACTGCTGTTGTATCTCACCGTTCAGGGGAAACCGAAGATAGCACTATTGCAGATATAGCGGTTGCTATGAATACTGGACAAATTAAAACCGGATCAATGTCTAGAACAGACAGAATTGCTAAATATAATCGATTATTAGCAATCGAAGAAGAACTAGGAAATACAGCAACCTTTAAAGGTGTTCATTCTTTTTATAATATTAAGAAATAATTCATTTTATGAAAAATAAAAAATATTTTCATAAAATGAATGCTTATTTTAAACAAAGAAAGAAAATTTCTTTGTTTTTTTTTTTTTTTTTTGTATTCTAAATAAAGAAAGGATTATAATGCTTAAAGCTTTGCAAAAACTCAATTTATCTGCTGCTATTTTATCAGTTATTACTATAACTTTATGAATATTAACAACTATTTTATATCCTATCAAACAAGTTATTGATAGTAGAACATACAATGCATTATTCGTAAATATGTTTAATGTTATTCCCGTTTATGCTTCTATAACTGTAATAAATGTAGTTATTTATTTAGTAATATTCATCTTAATTATAATAATTTTTATATTATCATTTAGTAATAAAGCTTCTGAAATCGGAAATGTAAAAGTGATGATATTTGTTAACTCTGGATTGATAATTTTTTCACAATTTTTTGCTTGAATCCCGATGATTTCTTTATCAGCTATGTTTATTCATATTGCTATTACAGTAATGTTATTTATATCATCAATAGAATTAGAAGATATAATTAAGCAACAGACTTTCAAAAAGACAACAACATATAAATTAGCATTTACCTCTACATTTTTTAATTTTCTCATTATTTACTTGTTAATATTAATTCCATTAGTGTTTGTTACTGCATTTATGGGTGGTGAGCAAAATAATTCTTATTACGCAAGATTCGGTAGTAGAATTATTTCTCCAATAGAAATATTTTTGTTAAGTTTATTTCCGTTTTTATTATTTGCTTCTTGAATTATAATACTTATTATAAACACTATTTTGTATAGTATTCATTCAGAAAACAAACAATTAAGTTCACCAAAATATAATTCTTTAATTATTTTACTTTTAACATTCTTAATGCCATTTAGTTTTGGTATATTAACCGTTCCTGCTGCTATATTATCTTTGATACAAACATCAAAACTAAGAAAATTAAATGATGTGTTTGTTAAAACAAATCAAAACAACAACAAAGATGCATTTCAAAAAGTTTTGGCATAGTAGAAATTAATTTTGCTCAATTTTAGTATTTATGCATTTTTGCTTTAATATAATCAAAACAAAGTATTTCTTGACAAATTGCTTTGTTTTGATTATATTTAATATTTATACACAAGATATTAGATATTTGGTTTAGTTATAATATCAATGACTATCCTAGAATAATATTAAGTTTGAAAAAATACATATAATACAAACAATTAAAGCCTATATAGAATAGTAAAAGACCAAACAAAACAACACAAAATTGTGTTGTTTTATTTGGTTAAAAAATTAAAGTCATAATACTCATACTTATAAAAAGAATCAAATTCTTTTTTGTTAGAGAAATTCTTATTAAAATTAAGTTGGTATAATGGTGATTTATAGTTATTTAAACATATTTGATTATATAAAATAAAACTCTTATAATTACTCAATTTATAATTTTGGACTTTTTTATATAAATCAAAATGATTTTTATAAATTATTCTAATGTTATTTATATTTAAAAGTTTTACTGATTCTTTATACATCTTCACCCATTTTAAAATTAAATTAACATTCATTTTAAAGTCGGGTTTAGTATATATCATTTCTTCCTTTAAAAGTTCAGAAACAAACCGATAATTATAATTATTTTTATCTTTTACTTCATAAAAATATATATATTTAACTACTAAATCTTCTATAATATCTTGTCTTTTAAACATATATTACCTTTAGTTTTTAAAACAAGTCGTTTTAGCGGTTTAATATCACCTCTAATATCATACTCACTTAATGCTTGATAATATTCTTGTTTATAATCTGGATCTATATATAAAATATCCAAATTATGTTGAAGTTGCATCAAGAATAATATTGCTCTTCCTGTCCTTCCGTTTCCATCACTAAAAGGATGTATTTTTTCAAAATTACAATGATATTCTAAAATATTTTCTAATTTTTCGGTTGTTGTTTTTATTATATTTTCAAATTTAGCATTTAAGTTTTGTAATTTATATTCTACAACCGAATAATCACAAAGTCTAACATACGAACCACTAATTGCAACATTATGTCTTCTAAATAATCCTTTATTTTCTATAATATTATTCATTATAATACTATGAATTAGTTTTATTGTTTCATTATCTATTTTTAAATTATTATAATTATCCAAAATATATAAAATTACTTCTTTAAAATTTAGTAACTCATACACTTCTCTTAGTTTTTTAGTACTGTATTCATTAAAATTTATTTGTTTTTGTGATAATAATTCCTTTGTTTGTTGATATGTAAATGTATTATTCTCTATCACGCAAGAACTATGAGTTAATTTTAAAGCGAGTATTTCAATTTCTTTTTTGTTTTTTTTCATCTTTATTTAATTATATATAAAAATATTTAATAATAAAGCAGTAAAGTAGGACGTCGGGGTGGTGCTCCCGAGCGTCATTCTTTAATATTTTGCTTCAGTTTTTTTTTTTTTTTTTTTTTGTATTATTAAGTTATAAAGAAAGGAAAAATGAAAAAAATATCTAAAACTTATAATTTATCATTAACATCTACGATATTAAGTTATGTTATCATCTTATTTATAACACTTGTTTTTGTCTTTTACTTAGCAATGATATTTGGCGGTTTTCCATATGTATATATTGTGTTTTTGGTTTTTGTTATTCTATCTATATTAACTTATATACCAGTGCTTGTTTTAAATACAATAATATTTGGTTACCAAATTAATAACAAAGAAAAACAAGATATAACTTATTATTCTATATCTATATTTGTTCTTACTTTACTTGTTCCGGTTTTATTTGGTTTATTTATTATCCCTGTAGCAATATTAAATACTATGTTATCTACTAAGATTAATAAAAACTAACAATTTAAGTGAGAAATCAAAACCATTTGAACAAAAAGCAATATAAAACATCACAATGTGATGAACCAAAATGCAATCTAAAAAGCTACACTATAAAAATTAAGTTATTGTGTAGCTTTTTAGATTGCATTTTGGAAATAAGTATAACCACTTATTTTTTACTTGCTCCCATTATTAACATTAATAATTGTAATAATATCGATGCTGCATTAACAAATAATCTTATACCAACACTTAATGCATATTTAAATTGAAAATTAGAATCTGTATAGACCACATAATTTAATTCTTTACGTACTTGATATATATCAGCTGCTGTCATCGCTGCAATCAATACAATAGCAACTGCTGAATAATATCAAGTAATACCAAAAACAAATATTGATATAAAAAACATTACAATTAAAGCAATTGATAATACACCTATGAAAGCATATAAGAATTTTATTTTAATTACTTCAAAATAACCTATTAATCCAAAAACTCCAATAATTAAAATTGGTAATAAACTTATTCCTAGAAATCTAACTGTATCTAATTTATAAACTTGTAAAAAGAAAAATAAAATTCCCGTAAATATTAGTATCCAAGTCCCTAACTGAAACAAATAATAAAAATAAATAAATTTACTTTTAATTTTATATAAAAAACCTGATACAAGCGATAAAACAAACAATGCTGCTAAACCTACTCATAACATTATAAGTGCTATTTGGGGGTTATTATTTCTTCTTAAAAAATATTGAATCACTAACGAAATTGTTATAACAAAAGCAAAAGAAAAACCTAATACTGCTAATGAAATTCCTCATAATTTTGCCTTCTTTTTTCTTTCAATATTTATATCTATTTCGATTCCTGATGCATTTAAATTTATATCGTTCATATTACCTTTACCTTTCCTCTTCATTAATATTTTCAGCTGTTAATTTTAATTCATATGGACATGTTAATAATTTTTGATCTTCGCTAAATTGCACATATTGTGATTGTTGTGAGTTGTATCTACGATTATATTCACTTCCGTCTAAAAATTTCACTTTTAACAGCGGAACATTTAGAATATCACGTTCTTCAGCAGGTTTGGATAGAATAACCACAGGATATAGTTCTAACTCATAACCTGTTAATATATTTTTCTTTATCATCTTTATTTCTTCTTCTCAAAAGAAATTAAGAATATTTTGATAATTATGTTTTAATATATCATTCTTTTCTTGATCAGTTAATTTTTGATATTCTACAATATCTTTATTAAATAAATCATTAAAGTATTTATAAAACTCTTCTTCTTTAAACAAGTCCTTTTGTACTTTTTTATACTCACTTAAAAATAAATCGAATAATCTTAAGTCTTCAGAAAAACCAAAAATATAATGAGATGTTCGACCACATTTGTTACATTTTGCAGTTACATATGATGCCATTTTTTCTCCTTTTGTAATTATATAATAAATTATAAAATATTGTTATGTTAAACTTTGAAATAGAACATCTTGGTGAATATGATTATATTGCTGGTTGCGATGAAGTCGGTCGAGGTTGTATCGCCGGACCTTTAGTTGTTGCTTGTGTGATGCTTCCAAAAAATTATCTTAATAAAGATATAAAAGATTCTAAACAAATTGCACCAAACAAAAGAATTCAACTATCTAATCTTATTAAAGATATTGCTATAGAATATAAAATAAAATTTTATGATGTTTTTGATATAAATAACTCAAATCCAAAAGCAATATCAAAACTCGGAATGAAACAATGTATTGAATCATTTAAAAAAACACCCCAGATAACGATTACAGATTATGAAAAAATTGATCTTGATATTAGACAAATAAACTTGGTTAAAGGTGATAATAAAGCTCTCTGTGTCGCTGCTGCATCCATACTAGCAAAAGTTGCAAGAGATAAATATATGATGAATTTACATAAAATACATCCTGAGTATCATTTTGATAAAAACAAAGGATATCCTACTAAAGAACATTTGCAAGCCTTGAAATTATTTGGTATATTAAAAGATTATCACCGAATTAAATATAAACCTGTTCTAAATTTAATACAAAAAAAGAACTAATCTTGTTCTTTTTCTTGCTCTGTTGAGAAGATTAAATCATCAACACTTTGATCACTTGAATCACTTTCTGATGAATTATTATGTTCAGGTGGTAATTCAAGATGTTCAGCTATATAAGATATTTCTTCAGCAATAATTGTTTCCTTTTGAAGCAATAATGTTTTGATTAATTCTAATAATTTTGTATTTTCTGAAATTGTTTGATATGCACGACGTTGTGCTTCTAAAATAATCTTTCTTATTTCTAAATCAATTTCATGACTTACTTGGTTAGATAAAGATGAATTTGTAGCAAGGGTTTTTCCTAAAAACGGACTTCCATTTTCTTCATGATATTTTATCGGCCCTAAATCGCTCATTCCAAATTCTGTTACCATACGACGAGCAATGTTGGTTGCTTTATCTATATCATCAGAAGCACCTGTTGAAATATTATCTTTTCCATAAATAAATTCTTCTGCTGCTCTACCACCCATAAATGAAGCAATAGATGCTAAAAGTTCTTCTTTAGTATAATTATATTTTTCATTTTCAGGCATCATTAAATTATAACCACCTGCTTGCCCACGTGGGATAATGGTAATTTTTTGAACCTTATTACCTCCTGGAATTCTTATCCCTACAACAGCATGTCCTGCTTCGTGATAGGCAACTGCTGTAAGTTCTTCTTTAGTAATTGTTCTTGATTTTTTAGCAGGTCCTGCCATAACACGATCAATTGCTTCATCTATAATTTCTAAAGTTATTAAATCTGATTTTTCTCTTATAGATAACAAGACTGCCTCATTAACAACATTTTCCAATTGAGCACCCGAAAATCCCGGAGTTCTTCTTGCGATGTTTGAAAACAATACATTTGATGCAAATCTCTTTCCTTTTGCATGAAGTTTTAGAATTTCTTCTCTTTCTTTTATATCAGGTAATCCAACTGTTATAACACGGTCAAAACGACCAGGTCTAGTTAAAGCAGGATCCAGAACATCAGTTCTGTTTGTTGCAGCAACAAATAAAAGTCCTGAGTTTTCTTTTATCCCATCCATTTCAACAAGTAATTGGTTTAATGTTTGCTCTCTTTCATCGTGGCCACCACCTATACCTGATCCACGTGTTCTACCGATTGCATCTAATTCATCTATAAATATAATTGCTGGTGCGTTTTTTCTTGCTTCTGCTATAACTTGTCTTACCCTTTTTGCACCCATACCAACAAATAACTCAACAAAATTAGAAGCAGAAACAAAGAAGAACGGAACATTTGCCTCACCTGCTGTAGCTTTTGCTAATAGAGTTTTTCCGGTTCCGGGAGGGCCACCTAATAATATACCATGAGGCATTCTCGCACCAGAATCTTGATATTTTTTGGGATTTTTTAGATAATCAACTATTTCAGAAATTTCTTCTATTGGTTCTTTGTTTCCTGCTATATCACTAAATTTTTTATCAGATTTGATTATTTGAGCCGGATTTTTTTCTCCAAATGCTCCACCTTGACCTGACATCATTTTTGCTTGAGCTCGATATACAAAATATATTATTCCAATCAATAACAATGTTGGAATCAAACTAATAAATAAATTTAAAGCAACATTTGGTTTTGGTGCCTGCACTCCCACTATCCCTTGTGATGTGTCACCAAAAAATGCATCTGATAATTTAATATTAGAGTTTATATCTTTTAAAATTGATTCAAATAAGTTATAACTTCCATAGATAACATAATTACTTTGTATAATAGAACCATCAACCACTTTTTGATTAAAAGTTGCAGATATTGTATTAGAAAAACTATCAACTCTCATTTGTGTAAAATAAGTTGAGTGGTTTTTATCAGAAGCAGCTGCAACTACTTTTTGAGCTAATTGAGTTAAACTAATTGTTTTTTCTTTAGAACCTAAAAAACTTGTTATTAGAAAATAAAGAATGATTGCGATTATTATAATACTTATAATCGTTCAAAATACTGATTTTCTGTTTTTCGAAAACATTTTTCTCCTTTATATTAAATTATAAATTGTTTTTCTTTATTCTTTTGCAATTATTTTTCCTTTTTTCTTCCGTAGTTTGTTTTTATCATTTAATTTAAATTCACTTGTTTTTTTATTTGAGAGTATAAATTTTTCAATCGCTTGTATCTTTTTGGATGATAATTCAATATTATCAAAATTTAAATGTATAAATTTATATATTAATTCTTGTTTGTTTAAAAAAAAACGAAATATTTCCTGAGCAAAATTTGATTCTAATCATATTTTATATTCTTTTTCAGTTATTTGATTATTTTTGTGTATTTTTCTGTTTTTTAAATAAATATTAATTAATATTAGTATTTTTTGAAATTTGGACAATAATTTATTTTTATTTCTTTGAATATTTCTTAAATATTTATCCTGATTATTTGTATAATCAATATGAAAAGGTATATTATATTTTTTACATTTTTTTAGTATAGTTTCCTTAAAATAACGAAACAGAAATGGTCTATATATATTCATATTAAATAAATAACTTTTTTTTCTTATCCCTAATAAAGAAAATGTTCTGTTACTTGCTAATTGCATTTGTGCTGTTTCTAAATAATCATCTAAATTATGTGCAATATAAAGTATATTACGATTATATTTATAATAAATTTCTTTAAAAAAGAAATATCTTTTTTCTCTTGCTCAATCTTGAAAATTCCCTGAGATATAATCACTTTTATTTAAAACTAGTTTTTCTAATTTAATTTTGTTTTTATTACAAAAATCTGTAACTATTTGCTCATCTAAATAACTATCTTCCCTTTGATTATAATTAATATACGCAACAACAACATCTAAATGTTTATACTTATTTAACATATACATACTATCAGGTCCACCACTAACGGCTAACAAAATTTTTTTATATTCCATTGTTCTTTTGGTTAAACTTATTCATTACTGTTTTTATATCATTAAACGCATATGAGATTGCTGCTTGTGCTGAAATATTTAAAATAGGTTTTAATATTTCAAATTCTTCTTTTGTAAATTTTCCTAGTACAAAATCCTTTAATTCTCCTTGAAAAGGGGTTTTTATTCCTATACGAAGTCTTTTAAATTCCTGAGTCCCTAATTGGTCAATTATATTTTTAACACCATTATGACTTCCTCCAGAACCACCTATTTTAATAGTTGCTCTTCCTAGTTCATAATCTTTTTCATCGTGAATTACCATTACGTCCTCTGGTAATATTTTAAAAAAACTACACATTGAAGAAACAAAGCTACCCGATAAATTCATAAAGGTTTTTGGTTTTGCAATAATTAAATCATCGATTTTTACAAAATCACCATTAAATTTTGTTTTATTTAATGATATATTCAATTTATTACAAATTTCATCTATTACTAAAAAACCTGCATTATGTCTTGTATATTTATATTCAATCCCTGGGTTTCCTAAACCTACTATTAATTTCATATTAATCCTTCAATAAAATCTGCATATTTGTATATATTTCTTTTTCTTTTGTAAATTGCGGAACTAAAAGTTGTGAATATAAAAATTCAGTTGGAGAAAATATTCATATTTCATTTATTGCACGTGAAACCGCTGTATAAACAAGTTTTCTGTTTAACATATGTTTAAAATTATTATTTATTATAAACATTACTGCTTTTGTTTCACTTCCTTGAAATTTATGAACTGTTATAGCATAAGCTAAATTAATTTCAGCATTAAATTCTTCTTTATTATAAATAATTTTTATATTTTTATTTCCTTGTTTAAAAGTCACTGTTATTTGACTCTTACCATCAATTATCTTTTCATCAGTTATATATCCTATATCACCATTTGAAATATTTTTATCATACTTATTAACTAATTGAATTACTTTATCACCTATTTTATAAATAACTTTATTATCATTAAAATTAGTTGAATGAATAATTCTTCCTTTTGGATTATAAAGTTTTTGTATCAAATTATTTATTTTGTTTATCCCATATAAGCCTTTATACATAGGACACAATATTATAGAATCATTAATACCATATTTATTTAGAATTCCTTTATATATATTAACTATATCTTTTTCGAAGTTTTTATAAATAACAAAATTAACTTTTTCTTTCTTTATCGAATATCCCATTCAATCATTTCAGTTATTTTCAAATGTTAGAATCTTATTGAATATATTTGCTTCAGAAGGTAAATAATCTATTGATATAACCTTTTCATAAAGTTGTTCGTTTATATAATTTCTTTTAAATAACTCTTTTATATATTCTTTTATATTTTTTGTATATCTGATATCTTTATAATTACCAAGAAAATTTATAAAATCAACATATGATTTAATCTCTAATGAATCACTCCTATAAAATTTTTCTAATACTGTTGTTTTTATTTTTTTACTATTTATTAAATCATTTAATATATAACCAGGACCTATTGCAGGAAGTTGATCCTTATCACCTAACAATACTATTTTTTCTAAATTTGGACAATTATTAAGTAGTTTATAAAACAAATTTATATTAACCATACTAAACTCATCGATTATTATAACTTTTGCTTTTTCTGCATCTTCGTTTTCTAAAACTTCTTCTTTATCATCTTTTATTTTTAAAAAACTATGAATAGTTCTTGCATAAAAATGTCCTTTAGATGATAAATTTGAAGCCGCTCTACCTGTTGGTGCTAAAATAAAAAAATTAGATTCAATTTTATAATCGTTTTGTTTTAAGGTATTATAAAAATGTTTTATCAAACTACTTTTACCTGTTCCGGGGTTTCCCGAAATAATTGAAACATTATGATTTATAAAAGCAAAGTATGCGTCTTTTTGTTCGTTTGATAAATAATTTAATTTATCTTCAGATTCTTTTGTTAGTATCAAAGGTTCTTTTTTATCTATTTTAACTAATTTATCAACTATAAATTCTTCTTTTTTTTTCATTTCGACACGACAATACATAAAATGATCTTTAATTAAATATTTTAATTTTGTAAGTTCTTTTAACCTGTTTTTTACCTTTTCTTGGTAATCTGGTAATTTTTCTAAGGACATCATAGTCAGTGTTTTATCAACAATTTCTTTTGAATTTATATAAGTCGAATTATTGTCTTCTAAATCTATAAATGCTGTATGAATAAAAGCATCTAATCTTTCTTCGCACAACTGATTTCAACCAAGCAAAATTGCAAAACGATCTATGTCATATAAATTGTACGAATCTTCAAGGTAAAGTTTATACGGATTAAGTAATTTATATTTTTTTATAAAATCCTCTAAATCTGTTTGATATTTAATTTTTAGAAAAGTATATAAATTTACTAAATCATTACCATAAAAAAATTCAATATTTTTTCTATATTCTTCTGAATCGACAGATGCGGCATTTAACACTTTTTTTACTGAATCACTATTATGTTTATAATATTTAACAGAATTTTCTATTTGAACATCTGAAAGAACACTTTTTAAAATTTTGCTATTCTTTTCTGGATCTTCTAAATAGTCAAAAAACTTCCTTCCAAATTGTTCAAATATTTTTTTTGCTGTTATTTTTCCTACTTTAGGTATCTTTTCTATATGTTGTTTTAATTCAACATCTATATCAACATACTCAATAACAGGTATATATGATGTAAGTTTTATTCCTTGTCTATTATCTTTGTAATTTGATATTTCATAAGTTATTTCATATTTTTTATATAACTCAGGAACATTTTTTCTTGCATAAATTGCTTTTTTT
This sequence comes from Mycoplasma sp. AC1221, assembly GCF_054353815.1. Lineage (NCBI taxonomy): Bacteria > Bacillati > Mycoplasmatota > Mollicutes > Mycoplasmatales > Mycoplasmataceae > Mycoplasma > Mycoplasma sp. AC1221. The sequence goes on from NZ_JBTHHH010000003.1 coordinate 46,050, forward strand.
TGTTTTTTTTCTGTTGATTCAAAAATCATAAAAGCTCATCCTTGACTAAAACCACCAGAAATTATTTTTACAAACTTCCCTGTTTCTTTATAAATTGAATCATTTTTTTCTTTCATATATTATTAAATTATACTTTTTTATTTTATATTTAAATGGTTTTAAAGATTAATTATTAATAGACTTATCAACATAATATATTCGATTTTTTATTAAGTTATTAACAATTTAAAAAAATGTTGTTAATAAGTATTAATATATCTATATTTTAACAGTAAAAGTTGTGAATAACTTTTATATTTGCTTGGTATTTTATCATTATTTTTAATTATTCTTGTAAGTGTATATTATTTACTTTATAATTTAAATTATGAATGATGAAGTTGTTAAAAACATAAACAATTATGAAGATGTTAAACTCGATTCATTGACTGAACAACTTAAAAGTTATTTAAGGAACGAAATAACAGACAATGTTATTTGAAAGTCTTTCTTTTTTAAGATGAAAATCATTGATTTTAGTAGAAACATATTAGTTATATATATACCACTAGAACAAGAGCAATCACTTTTAGGATTAAATGGTTTTTATAAAGAAATTTTTGATAAAGCAATAAAGGAAATATTTGGAACACAAGTTTTTTATAAATTAACAATAAAAAACAAAACAGAATATCAAAAAGAAACAGAAGAAGAACAAAGAAAAATTAATTCTAAAGTTATCACAAAAGAAGAAAAGAAAAAATTATCAAACAACTTTGTTCGAAATCAAACATTTGATAATTATTTAAAAGATGGTTTTAATGAAGAAGTTGTTGAAATTTGTCAAAATTTAATTAACAATCCTTTTGGTTTGAATACTTTATATATTTTTGGTAGTTCTGGTATAGGAAAAACCCACCTTTTACATGCGATAGGAAACGAATTTGTTAAAGCAAGTAAAAAAGGTTATTATATTTCTCCAAACTCTTTCACAAGACAAATTTCTTCTTTATTAATGTCAAATGAATCTTTAAAGATTTCTAACTTAATTAAGTTTTTTACAGAATTAGATTTAGTTGTTTTTGATGATTTTCAACTTTTTGGTGATGGACAAAAAAAACAAACTAAAAATTTCATATACGAAATTATAGATGGAAGAATCCAAAGCAATAAACTTACAGTAGTTGCTGCTGAACTTAATATACACGACTTAGAAAATAAATTTGATGACAGACTTATAACAAGATTGGAATCTGGTTTAATTACTAAAATTAAAAATCCAAACGAAAAAGAAATGTATAACTTATTGGGTTTTGTTCTTAATTTAGAAGGTTTTGATTTTCATATATTAGATGAAAATTCAAAACAATTTATAGTTAAAAATCACTTTAGTTCAATTCGTGCTTTATTGGGTGCAGCTAAACGTGTTTCTTTTTCTCGAAACAAACTTATTAATACAAATTATGTTTATGATGTTATTCAAAAAATTTTCGCTGATGTTGTTAGACAACAAGTAGAAATTAATTCAGAAAGTATTATTAAGGCTGTTGCTAAATATTATCGAATATCTGAAAAAGATATATATGGTTCATCTAGAAAAAAAGAAATAGTTGTTGCAAGACATATAGCTATCATATTAGTGAATAGTTTTCTTTCTCTTTCATCCACAGAAATAGGAAAGATATTCAACAAAGATCACACAACCATATTAAATGCTATTAAAAAAATTAACAATGACGGATATGACAAATCAATTCAAAAAACTATCGAACAACTTTCTCGGGAAATCCGTGGTTTAAAATAAACATTTATACATAAATAAATAAGTTGTTAATAGTTCAAAAAGTTAAATTTTTAAGGTTTTTATAGCTTATTTTATGCTTTTTAGTTTTTAAAGCACTTATTCACAAGAAATTATATAAATAATAAGAGGGAATTTATGAAATTTACAATATCAAAAAATGTTATTGATAATAATATAGATTTTTTATGTTCTTATAACGATAATAATGATGCTTTTGTTCCGTATCGTGGTATTTATTTTAAAATAGATGCTGATAAACTTGTTTTGATTTCAGCAAAAAATAACTTAGCAGCTAGAATTATAATTAATGTAGATGAAAAAGATTTATCAGTAGATGAAGCAGGAATATTTTTAATTAGTTCAAACATATTAAGAACCATAATTAAAAAAATGGATAATAGAATAACATTTGAAAGTTATGGACAAAATATAAAAATTTATGACAAGACAACTAAATATACATTAACACAATTAAATTCTGATTCATATCCTTTTATCAATTTCGATTTAAAGAAAAATCAATTTACTATAAAATCAAAAATTTTAGAAGAAGCAATTAATAATGTTTCAATATCTACTTCACAAGGAACAAACGAAAGATTAACTGCTCTTTTATATAAATGTATAAATATAAAAAATACTGATATAAATAAACTACGTTTGACATCTACAGATAGTTTTAGATTATCAAGTTTATTAATAAATATAAACAAAGAAATAAATATAAATGTTATTATTGAGGCAAAAAATTTAAAAAAACTTATTTTCAAAGATATGCCAGAGGAAATTGTAGTGTTTTTTGATGAAGAAAAAATTGGTATATCTGCTGATAACTTAGTTATTTTTACTAATTTAACAAAACTAAATTATCTTGATATAAATAATTTTATAACACCTGTTTTTTCTAAAACATTAAGTATAGAAAAAGAAGAATTTTTAAAATTAATAAATAAGGTTGTTTTTTATAACTCTGATAAAGTACGTAGATTATCATTTTTTATAAATCAAGAAGAATTAAAACTAAGTTTTGAAGTCCCTGAACTTGGTATATCTCAAGCATCAACAAAAAATATTACTTATAATGGAAAACCTTTAGAAATGGATATAGATTTTCAATTTATTAAAGATGCTGTTTCTGTATTACCAAACGGAAAAATATACTTAAAAATAAACGAGACAAATGATCGTATTTTTGTTCTTTCAGATGAAAACAAAAATCATATACAACTAATTACTCCTATAAGAAGGTATTAATATGAATATAAAAATAAAAGGTGAGTTTATCAAACTGGGACAATTTCTAAAAAAAATAGAAGAAATAGACTCGGGTGGACAAGCAAAATTATATTTACAAGAAAATAACATAAAAATAAACGGAAAAACCCCAGAAGGAAGAAGTTCAAAAATATATATAAATGATATTGTTTGAGTAAATAATGATGTATACAAAATAACAAGTATTGATTCAGAAATATAAAATCTAAGATAATTCTTAGATTTTATTTAAAAATTCATATTTATGGCAAAAATAAGGAAATAATTTCTTTTAAAAACAAAATAATTCAGTTTTTATTATTAATTAATAAAGATAATAAATAATTTTTCTATAATTAATATTATAGGAGGATATTATGAAATATGACGTTGTTATTATTGGTGGTGGTATTATCGGTGCTTCGATAGCATATGAACTATCACAATATAAATTAAAAATTTTGCTTTTAGAAAAAAATCCAGTTTTTGCTGATGAAACATCTAGAGGTAATTCAGGAGCAATCCACGGAGGTTTTGATCCAGAACCAGGTAAAGTAGAAGCAAAATTAAATGTTTTAGGTAATCAATTATGAAGAGAAAAAATATTTAAATATTTAGATTTTCCTAGAGCACAAGTTGATTCGTTAATTTTAGCCTTTAACGAAGAAGAAATGGAACATGTACATATGCTTTATGAACGTGGAATTATAAATAAAGTTCCAGCAGAATTTATGAAAGTTCTTACAAAAGAAGAAGTTCTTAAAAAAGAACCTAATGTAAACCCAGAAGTTCGTGGAGCTCTTTTATGTACAAGTTCATGAGCAATAGATCCTGTTCGAGCAACATATGCGTTTTTAGGTGCAGCAGAAAACAACGGTGTTGAATTAAGAAATAATGCAACAGTTAAGGACATCGAGTTTGATGAAACAGACTTTAAAATTCATATAAATAAAAAAGAAGTAATAACTGCTTCTGTTGTAATTAATGCTGCTGGACACTATGCAGACATTTTAGCCGAAAAAGCAGGTTATGGTGATTTTAAACAAACAACCAGACGTGGTGAGTATAGAATTCTTGCACGTTCTGAAGGTGGTGTGGTTAATTCTATATGCTTTAAAGTTCCTACAATTCACGGAAAAGGCGTTATCGTTGCACCTATGCTAGATGGGTATGTAATGGTTGGACCTACAGCAGAAGAGGGTGTTCCAAAAGATCAAACTCGGGTTGTGACAAAAGAAAAATTTGATTATATCGGTCAAATAGGAACACAAATTATTCCTTCACTTCGTTTAGATCGTACTATTATGACACTTGCCGGATCGCGTCCAATTGACATAGAAACAAATGATTTTGTTATAAGACCAGCAAAGAAAAATGCAAGATTTATAAATGCAGCAGGAATGCAATCACCAGCTATTGCTTCTGCTCCAGCTATTGCACAAGAAATAGCAAAATTAGTAGAAAAAGCAGGATTGGAATTAGAAAAAAAAGAACATTTCAATCCTAAATACAAAGTTAGATTTTAAAAGGAAGATATGATTAGTAAATTTAAAGGACTTACATACAAACAAATCATTGCTTTAGTTATTTTAGCAGCTTGTGATGTGTTTGTAATTGCAGCTCCATATTATATTAAAAATATAATACCTAATTTACACACATATTTGAATATACGTGAAGATCAAGTTGCTTCCCTTACATCGATAATAGGATGAGTTACCTTAGTTACTCAATTACCGGGGGGGTTCTTGCCAACAAATTTAGTTCAAGATGATTGTTGTTTATAGCAGTATTTTCAACAGGAATAATAACTTTTTGGTTTGGTGGGGTGATTTGAAACTCAAGTACATATTCAAAAGAAAGTGTGTTTATTCAATATTCAATTATATTTGGATTATGAGGTGTTTCATCAACATTAGTATTCTGAACACCCTTATGAAAACTTGTTTCCCAACAAACAACTAAGGAAAATCAAGGTTTAGCATACGGGATACAGGGAACAGCAAACGGTTTAATCGGATTATTATTTGTGTTCTTTATTGGAATTATGATTACTACATACTGAGCACCAAAGGATGTTAGTTCACATGTACCGTTTTCAACTTATGCATTCTTAATAGCATCATTTTTAGTGGTTACATCAGTGTTTGTATTAGTTTTAGTTCCTGAAAAACCAATGCAAAAGAATAATGATAAACTTTCTTGAGCAAAGGTTAAAAAGAACATTTTAGAGGTTTATAAAGCCTTAAAAAACTGAAAATTATGAGCTTTATCATTATTTGTAATGGGTATGTATACTTTCCAAAGTGTCTTTGCTTACTATTTGTTACAATTGATTCAAAATTCATATTCAGCACTCGTAATACTTGTAACTGTTTTGGGTGGATTAAGAACATATGGACTTAGAACGATTGTATCAACATTTATAGGTCGTTGAGCAGACAAATTTAGAAGTTATATATTATTCTTATTAATTACAACAGGAATAGGAATTATTGTTTTAGGAATTATTATTCTACTGGGATTTGCACCTAAATCAGCCTCTATTGCTGTGATAGTGATAAGTAGTATTTTATACTTATTAGCAGGGATTTTATCTTGGGCTATGGTTACATTAAGATATACACAAGTTGGTGAAATACATATTGAAAAGAATTCTTATGCTTCATCGATTGGGATTTTATCGTTCATTGGATTTTCAACAGATGCTTGATTATATAATGTAACAGCTGCAGTGGGTAAAAGATATACAGAAAATAATTCGACAAATACATCTCAAACAGGATATCAAATTATTCTTGTGATTACACTTGCAATAGCGATTATCGGACTAATTGCAGGTGTTATAGTTCATATCGCTAACAGTAAAGAACTAAAGAAACTCGGAAAAACAAATTATAGATGGAGAATATTAGAAAATGCTTAGTAAACAATTAATTTTAGGACACAGAGGTTATTCGGGTATTGCACCTGAAAACACAAAGTTGTCATTTGAAATGGCATATCAATTTAATTTTGATGGAGTTGAACTTGATGTTCATTTAACAAAAGATAAAGAACTTGTTATCATCCATGATGAAACAACAAATCGAACATCATTGACATCAAAGGAAATTGAATTTACAACATTAGCAGATCTTCGTAAAGATGATCATTCAAAATTCTTTAAATATAAAACTCAACCACAAACTATTTTAACCTTAGAAGAATTTTTAGATGCATATATAGACAAATTTAAAGTAATTAATGTGGAAATTAAAACCGATCAAAAAGAGTATAAAGGGATTGAAGAAAAATTACATAAATTATCCGAAAAATATGTTGATAAATACTTTGAAAAAATAGTATTTTCATCATTTAATTTCCAAACCTTAAGAAATATGCACAAAATTTCTTCAAAATACCGTTTGGGATTTCTCTTTTGGACTCAAACACAATTTAATTCTATTTCTGTTACAGAGATTAAAGAAATTTGCGAATTCTTAAATCCTTGATGGGTTTTATATGATAAAGATAAAGAAAAATATAAAAAAATCAACTTACCTTTGATGTTATGAACATTAAAAGACAAGAAGAAATTTGATGAATATGCTAATGATTCATTGGTTTATGCTCAAATAAGTAACTATAAATTCGAAAAGAAATAATAGAGGTTGTATGACAGATAAATATATTATTACACTTGATTCAGGTACCACATCATGTCGCACATTAGTAGTCGACCATGATGGGAATATAAAAGCAAGTGCTCAAAGTGAATTTACTCAATATTTTCCTAAATCAGGTTGAGTAGAACACGATCCACTTGAAATATGAAATACACAACTTTCAACTATGCAAAGTGCTAAACATGCAGCAAAAATTAAATCTCATGATATTGCAGCATTAGGAATTACAAACCAACGTGAAACAGTGGTTTTATGAGATAAAGAAACAGGATTACCTGTATATAACGCGATTGTTTGACAAGATCGTAGAACAGCTGAATTTTGTGACACCTTAATAAAAGATGGTAAAGAAGAAATGTTTCGTTCTAAAACAGGATTAATTATTAATCCATATTTTTCAGGAACAAAAATTCGTTGAATCTTAAAAAATATTAAAGAAGCTCAAGAAAAACTTGCACAAGGAAAATTGCTTGCAGGAACAATTGATACATGACTAATATGAAAATTAACAAACGGAAAAGTACACGCAACTGATGTATCTAACGCTTCTAGAACATTGTTATTTAATATTCATACACTTGATTGAGATCAAGAAATTTTAGATTTATTAGAAATACCAAAATCAATTCTTCCTAAAGTGAAATCATCATCAGGACACTTTGGGGTGGTAAGTCCACACCATTGATCAAATAAAGCAGTAGGACAAGTTCCTATTACAGGTGTTGCAGGAGACCAACAATCAGCATTGTTTGGACAATTATGTACAGAAGTTGGTATGGTTAAAAATACTTATGGTACAGGATGTTTTACACTTGTAAATACCGGTAATGAGGCAGTTGATTCAAAAAACAAACTTCTTACTACTATTGCTTGAAAACTAGGCGATCAAAAAGTTGTTTATGCCCTTGAAGGTTCGGTTTTTGTTGCCGGTGCAGCGATTCAGTGACTTCGTGATTCGCTTAGACTGTTATATAATGCAGCAGAATCAGACTTTTTTGCTTCATTAGTAAACGATGATCAAAGAGTTTATGTGGTTCCATCATTTACAGGTTTAGGAGCACCATATTGAGATTCATATTCACGTGGAGCTATTTTTGGTTTAGAACGTGGAAGCAAACGTGAACATATTATTAAGGCAACATTAGATTCTATTGCTTACCAATCAAATGATTTGATTTCGGCGATGCAAAAAGATTTAGGTAAACCAATTGTGGCTTTAAAAGTTGATGGAGGTGCATCTAATTCTAACTACTTGATGCAGTTTCAAGCTTCAATTTCAAATTTAAAAGTAGAAAGACCTAAAAATATTGAAACAACCGCCTTAGGTGCTTCATATTTAGCAGGATTAGCAGTAGGTTACTGGAAAGATTTAGAAGAAATTAAACAAATAAATCAAATTGACCGTGTATTTACACCATCATTTAGTCAAGAAAAGATTAATCACTTGCTTAAAGGTTGACAAACAGCGGTTAAAAAGACATTAAATTGAACTAAAGATATAGAATAGGAGAAATATGGATTATCATTTTTGATTAACAGTATTATCAGAATTTTTAGGTACAATGGTGCTTATTATTTTAGGTAATGGTGTTAATTACTCTGTGTCTGGTAGAAAAATGTTTGCAAATCAACCAGGAAAATGAACAGTAATAATTTTTGGTTGAGGTATAGCAGTTATGGCGGGTGTTTTAGTCTCAAGATCTCTTGGTGGTTTCGGACATTTAAATCCTGCTGTAAGTATTTATGGTGCGATAAGCAATAAAGATGCAACCTTATTGATATATATACCGTTTCAATTATTAGGTGCGATGGTAGGGCAAATAGTTTTAGATTTTATAAATTGAAAACACATTCAAGAAACAGAATTATCCACTATACGAAGTTCACATTGCACCGGACCAGCATATGATAACAAAAAAGACAAAGCATTAATTTTTAACTTTTCTTATGAATTAGTAGGAACATTAATGTTGGTTGGAGTTATTTTAGCATTTAATCGTGGTGCAGCAGCAAAAGATGTTGCTAGTTTAGGTCCTTTACCTGTAACTTGATTAGTTGTAGGTATCGGTGCTTCTATCGGTGCTTCAACAGGATATGCTATTAATCCGGCACGTGATTTTGGACCAAGAATAATTTATTGATTCTTAGAATCGATAATGCTTAAAAAACGTAAAAGTGAACATATAGGAGCAAACTGAAAATATTCATGATTACCTGTAGTAGCACCATCATTAGCAGGAGCAATAATTGGACTGTTTGCGTTAATTCATTAGAAAGTTATTATGAAGAAAATATTAAATAACCCACAAAACATAGTTGATGAAATGTTAGAGGGTTTTGTAAAAGTTAACAAAAATGTTAAAAGAGTTACTGGATTTAATGTTATTTATAATCCAAACTTTGATAAAAACAAAGTTGCTTTAATTTCTGGGGGTGGTTCAGGACACGAACCAGCACATGCCGGATATGTAGGACAAGGAATGCTTGCAGCAGCGGTTGCTGGTGAAGTATTTACATCACCTACACCTGATCAAGTTGAAGCAGCAATCAACCAAATAGACTCACAAGTAGGAACATTACTGATTATCAAAAACTACACAGGTGATAAATTAAACTTTGAAATAACTAAACAACTTGCACAAGCAAATGGAAAAAATGTTAAAAGTGTTTTAGTTGACGATGATGTTGCTGTTGAAAATTCAACTTGAACTATTGGTCGTCGCGGAATTGCTGGAACAGTTTTTGTACATAAAATAGCAGGTGCAGCAGCAGAAAAAGGATTAAATTTATCAGAAGTAAAAAGAATTGCAGAAAAAGTAATTAAAAATGTAAGAACATTTGGAATTTCACTAAATTCAATTTTTATCCCCACCACAGGTAAAGAATCGTTTTCTTTAAAAGAAGACGAAATAGAATTTGGATTAGGGATTCATGGAGAACCTGGAGTAAAAAGAGAAAGAATTAAATCATCAAAAGAAATAGTTAAAGAAATGTTAGATTTAATATTAAATGATTTAGATTATAGCAATTCTGATGTAGCTTTAATGGTAAATGGACTTGGTGGAACACCAGAAATGGAATTATATATTGCTGCTAATGATATTCATAATTATCTACAAACAAAGAATATAAATATTTATAGCAGTCATTTAGGTAATTTTATGACTTCCTTAGAGATGCAAGGATTTTCTATTTCACTACTTAAATTAGATTCTGAACTAAAAGAAATGCTTGATGCACCAACCGAGGTAAGAAATTGGAAGTAAAATATCAGAACTTAGTTGATGCAATGCATCAGATAAATATAGATTTGCAAGATAATCAAGATTATTTATCTTCGCTAGATCAAGCGATAGGTGATGGTGATCATGGATTTAATATGGTGCGGGGTTTTGTTAAAGTTGCTGAAATTAGACCTAATAACCTTGATTTAAGTGGTTATTTAAATCAAGTTGGTAGAACTTTGATGTCAGTTGTTGGAGGTGCTTCTGGACCTTTGTATGGTATGGCATTTTTACAAAGTGGAAATACACTTAGAGGAAGTGAGAAGTTTGACTTTGTTGAATTTAAAACCTTAATTAAAACCTTTGCAGCTTCACTTGAAAAACTTGGACGAGTTATACTAAATGAAAAAACAATGTATGATGTCTGAAAACCACTTGCAAGTTATTTAGAAAATAAAAATAACTTGCAGCAAGAAGAAAAAGATAACTTAACAGAGTTTGTCAAATCGCTTTCAGATAAAACTAAACAAATGCAAGCAAACAAAGGAAGAGCATCATATTTAAAAGAAAGATCGATTGGAACTGTTGATCCAGGATCTTATTCAAGTTATTTAATACTTAAAAACCTAATTAAGGTGCTTTAATGAAATTGTTTATTATTGTTAGTCATTATTTAAAACTTGCACAGACTATTAAAGAATACTTGTTAAAAATGTTGCCTATAAAAAAAGAAAATGTTAAAATAGAAGCAAAAGGCGGGATAAATGAAGAATTAGGTACAGATCCTTTTAAAATTTTAGAAGTAATCAAATCTAATCCTGATATAAGTGAAATATTTATCTTCCCTGATTTAGGTTCTGCTGTATTATCAGCTGAATCAATGATACCTATGATAGAGGATAAAAAAGTATTTATCAGTAAGGGAGCAATTGTTGAAAACACATTTGCTGCATATGTTTTAGCCAATGCAGGTGCAGACTTTGAATCTGTTTGTCAAGCAAGTTTAGCACCTTTACAAAAATAAAACCAAGTTTATAAAACTTGGTTTTATTAATTATCAAATGGTTTAAAAAACCAAGGAAGTGGGTACATATTTGGATTTATTGCATTCATTTTCATCATATATGAAGCAAGTGATCTAGTGTTATTTAATATTAATGGATTTTGTCCATCTCAGTTGATCCCAAAATAATTATAAAAGTTTTTGCTATAGGTTCAACTTTGTAAAAATCTTAAAGGAGCACCAGAATTTATAGTAGAAATATAAATATTATCAGCACCCATAACACCTGTACCAGAATTACCGGCATTAAAATATGCAGGTGTATATCCATCTTGTCGGTTAAATCCGACATTTTGATCACTAAAGATAGCGCGATTTAATAAATATCCATTTTCTTTTGCATAAGGATAACCATTCATTACAAACTGAGCCCGAACTGAGGTGAAGAATTCTAGATTTTGCCCATTGGTATTAAGTTTTAATGGAGGTAATTTATATCAGTTTTCAAACCATGCTGCTCGAACGTATAGTCCACTGTTATAGGCTTGTTCGATTACAGGTTTAATATCAACGATAGCAACTGTCATATCAGCAAATGCAGGATTTTGTCCATTTAAATCAAGTTGTTTTAAACCTGTTCAAACTATAGCAGCTTTAATGTTTTTTGGTGTATAAACATCGTTTTGACCAGCATCAACATTGTTTGAATAGTTATCTAAAGCGATATTCATATATCTACCTGCTTCAAAACGATTAGGTAAATTGTTTCCTTGCAGCGAATCTATATTGAATTTATTACCACCTTCAACATGGTTGTTAGTAATAATGTAAAATAAACCACTGTTTGGATCATCATTTACTTTTGCTAGCATTGTAGCAGTTCCGCGAGAATAACCAAACGTTCTAGATTTTGCATTATTAACTAAATCTATATTTACATCATTTTCTTTTCAACTACGATGTAAGAATTCGTTATCTTGCAAATACCCATCATGTAGTTTAAAATCAACATTTTGGTTTGGATTATATCAACTTAAATCGTATGCTTTCGGATCACTTATGAATGTTATCGGTTCGTTTTCTTGGTTGTAATCTAATTTTGTATAATCAAAAATATTTGTTTTTACACCAAAATTTTCTTCAACATTGTTTTCATATTCAATATGTATTGCAGCAGCATTTGATGCAAGCAGAAATGCCTTGTTTGGATCAAATTCATCAAACTTATCACTGTTATAAAATTTCGCATCACCGATTCCATATAAGTATCTTAATAAGTTACCAACAACTAATTTATACTTTGCATCAGTTAACTCGAAAACAAAATTAATATCACCTGAGTCATTTAATGTAGTGGTCAATGAAAAAGGTATATGAGGAAGTTCTTTTGAAACTTTTTCATAAAAAACATTCGATGTATGTGAATTTATAGTGATGGTTTTTTGGGTTTTTAATTTATCGTAATCTATTTCAAAATCATATCCACCTTTATTTTGGTGATCTCTATCAGAAATTCTTGATTTTCTTTTTGCGTTTTGAACTAAAACATTTCCAAAAAGATGTAAATATATTTTTCGATGGTTTGAATTATTGGATTCAAAAGTTTTAGCAAGATATTTAGATTTTAAAGTTCAATGAGCAGCATTATTTTCCTTGTCAAAAGTTCATAATGCATCTTTATAATATAATTCAATTTCCCTACTTCTAAAAATTGAATTTTTCTTGTATACAGTTGTTAAAGGTTTTTCTTTTGAAATATCTAAATCAACTTTAACTTCATTATTAGAGTTTCCTAATAAATATCATGTTCTACCGAAAATAGTTCTTCCTGGTTTCTCGTATTTTAAGGTTATATAGATATTATCGCCCGCATGAACAAGTTTATCAAGTTTAATATAATCTTTTGCAACCGTATAATCATTGTATGTTAGTGCTCTTGGATTTATGGTAATAAATTGATTAAAATTGCTTGCAGAAAGATTTTTAGCAACAAAGTTGCTTGATAAAGTTAAATCGGATTTTTTAATATTATTTAATATAACTTCAGGATATAATTTATCTTTATAATCGTTTTTTAAATTAACCAATGTGATAGAGTGATTAATATGATATCTTTTGTTTGTGTTTGTTTTATCTATAAATCCTAATTTAAATATCATCTTTCCGTATTCAGGATTTTGAACATCGTAGAAATAAATAAAATATTTTTTATTTATTTCATTCAAATTTAAATTATTTGAAACATCTGTTGATAAAGATATATCATCGTGATTGTATTCGTTTTTGTTGACATTTTCTTTTTTGAAATTATCACTTTCATCTTTAAATTCTTCGTTTTTTTCAACAGATACAGCCGTAGTGTTTTTAAAAGTAAGTAAGTAATTAAGCATTATCTGTGCATTTTGTCTCACTATATCAGTTGGATCTAAAACACTGTATTTAACTTCGCTGTGTCCTGTAAATTCAGCAAGGACTTTGCGATATTCAAAGTTTTTACTATTAATTTTATTAATGGTATCTTTATCTTTTTGATCAATTTCGTTATTTTCTCTTCGTGAAGGTGTTGGTTTAAAGTCATCATCAGTAAATTTGTTATTATTTTTAGGTTTAATATCGCGATATTGAATAGGTTTTCAATATTTGATATCTAGCGTTAAATTATCATAATCACTTTGATTTAATTTGATTTCATTACCATTTCCATCTTTAATTGAAAAAGTAATTAAAGCATTATTGGTAAAATGCTTACCTGCCAATTTGATAGTGGATGATTTAGCATATATCTGATATTCACCTATTTTAGGAAGTATATAGACATCATTAAATGTATCTTCAGGGTTCCTTTGGATAATTGAATAATTATTATGTGTGTTATTTAGGTTTTTGATTTTTATAAGGTTAAAGAGTTTTGAACCAGATTTATCCTTAAAAATTTCAAAAATCTTATCAAGTGCTTTTTGCTGTTTTTGTGTTAAATTATTAATTCTATCAAAATTTTGTGTTGTAAAACGAAGCGAGATTTCTTTTTTTAATTGTCCTTTTGTAACAATGAAATTAAATATAGCAGATGATTTAGTTGGATCTCCTGGATCGATTTCAAAAAGATGATTATTGGTGGTTTTTAAATCAACAGTAGTATCAGAAGATATATTATAATTAACTCAAGGATTGTTTTCTTTAAACCACATTAAAACAATGTTTTTTATTTGCATTGCTGAAAGTTTATTTGAATGATCTGCTGCATCATCAAGTAAAGGAAAATTTTTCTCGTTGTTTTTTGTTGTTGGTTCAACAAAAAAATCTTTATTATTAAATTGACTCTTTATTTTTTCATAAAAAGGTTCAATGTTATGTTTTCAAAATCATCATCTAAATAAACCTGCTTTTGTAAAAGCATTGTGGTATTCTTTGTATTGTCCATTGCTTCCTGTTTCGTTGTAATATTTTGTGTTACCTAAATAAATAGGGTTAACATAAAGATTTACAGGTTTATAATAATCGCTTTGTTTGAAAGCATTATTTAAGAAAATAGAAGCATCAAAAGTTTGATTATCTTCAGGTAAAAAATCTATTGAGTTTAAACTTGATACATTTAATGTTTTAATTATATGATTATTAAATAGTAGTTCTATATTCAAATTTAATTTATTATTTAAATCAAAGAAAGTAGTTGAATTTTCTTTGATTTTAAATTTAAAGTAGTTGTTAATATATGTTTGTTTGATAGATAAGTTATCTTTAAGAATTTGTAATGTAATAGCACTTTTTTTATAAAGACCTAAATTAAAATAATTAATATTATAGATTTCATCGAGATTTTTAATCGACGACTCATTAATAATGTTATTTACATCTTTTTCAGAATTATTAATTCTTAATTCGCTTGTTATATTACCATTTCAGTCATTATTTTTAGCAGATGTATGATAAGTTAAAATCAGTGTATTTTTATTATCATCTTTTAAATTTATATCAGTTAATTTATAATTAAATTGATTACTTTTTGGTTCTTGCAACCATAATTTTGCATTATTAAGATTAAAGGAAAGTGAAGTTAAATAACGATTTAAATCATATTTTGAGAGTCGATCATCAAGTTTTACATTAAGTTGCTTTTGTGCTTGTTTCTGATAATCATTGTTATTTTGATTATCTTTTTTATCTAATAATGAATCGAGTTTTTGCTTTCATAGAGCTAAGTTATTAATGAGTGTTTCCCTTAGATTCAAGATATGATTTAGATTGAATGTTTTAAGTTTTAAATCAGAAGTAAAAAACCTTAAAACAGCAGCAGAAAGTGAATTTAATTGATTTAAATCATCTTGACTGATATTGGATTTATCTAACTGTGATTGAGTGCTATAAGTTATGTTCAACTTGTTAAAAATATCTATAAACGAACTTAATTGATTGGTCTTTTGATTAATATCAGCAGCTATTTTTTGTGTTGATATATATTCATCAAGTTGCTTTTTTAAATCATTTGAAAAATTATTATTATTTTTGATTTTGTTAAACCCAGATAAAGCATTTTGGTAAACTTGATTACCGTTTATATTGTTTAAAAAAGAAGAAATTAAACTTATATATGTATTTAGTTTTTCTAGATAATTGTTATCTGTGGCTATATTTTCAATGTTTTTTAATAATTTTGAATTAGAAGCATCATCAAATGAATTTTTTGAAATTTGTTCATCTAATTTAGTTTTATTATCGCTGTTTATATAGTTAATATCATTATCTGTTTTTAATTGATTATATTTATCTAAAAGTATATTTAATTTTTCTTTTTCTTTGTTTAATTTATTTGCTCTACTTAAAAGTGTATTAATTTCATTGGAAATTAATACATTATCAATAGCATTAATAAATTGTGATTTAGTATCGTTTGTTAAAAGATTGAATGAAGTTATTTGATTTTTTGCTTGATTTTTAAGATTGTTTAGTTGAGTATTTGATTTATTTTTGTTTTTTAAACTATCAATTTCAGCATTTATTTGCTCTAAAATACTTTGGTATTGTATAGTCAATTTGTTAATATCATCAAACTTTTTTGTTGATATATTTAATGTGTTAAATTGTTCAAAATATTGCTTGAGTTCCGAAACATTTTGATGAGAATTTTTGATATTGGAAATTTCATCAAAAACAAATTTATTTGACTGTAAAATAGTCAAAAAAGAATTAAAACCGTTAATTCCATCTTGTTTTAGTAAAATTTGCAAAAATTTATCATTTGATAAATCATAATATGAAGAAAATTTACTTATTTCTTGTAAAAAAGTGTCATATTTTGCTTTAAATTTTACATAATTATCAATGGTAGAACTAATTTGAGCATCTTCATTAATAATTTTGTCCTTATATTCATCTATGTTTTTTGAATTCACACTTTTCAATTGATTAAGCAACTGGTTAATTGATTCATCTACATTTATATTTGAATTGATTAACGTAAAATATTTGGAACTATTTGCATCTGATAAATATGTTTTTAACTGTGAAACCTTTAAAAAAGTATTTTTTCAGTCAGTTAAATAACTTTTAAAAGATGTTAAAAACTTATCGAAATCTTTTTCTTTTACACTCTTTATAATCTTTTTTAAATCAGGTTTATAAGCGTTTGTTTGTGTTGGTAAACCTTTTCATTCAATAGTTTGTTCTATTTTAATAACAGACTGATTTTGATATTTCTTTTGTGATTCTAATGTTAAATTATTATGAGTTAAACCCACTCCTAAACCTACTGCTGTTGCTAAAACAGCAGAAGATGCTAATGTAGCAGCAGTTATAATTATTTTTGTTTTCTTTTTCATAATTACCTATATTTATATATTTATATTTTAGATTATTTAAAAATATAATGAAATTTCTTATAAAGTTCGCATTTAGTCCTTTTTTTGGTTCTCTTTCGATAAAAATAAATAATAAAAATGCAACTGCATTTATAAATAATTAGAAAAATATAAAAAAGTATATAATATAAAAATATTTATATAATGTGAAATTAGGAGAAATGATGCTTAAAATTTTAGAACACCCACTTATTAAAATAAAACTTACTAAATTACGTGATAAAAATACATCACACAAAGAATTTAGAAGTAATTTAAATGAAATAGGTTCGCTAATGGTTTATGAAATTATGCGAAATTATAAAACAAAACCTAAACAAATTACAACTGCTTTAGGACAGGACTTTGTTGGTGATACATTTTCAAATGAAATAGTTTTGGTACCCATTTTACGTGCTGGATTAGGTATGACAGAAGGTTTACTTGATTTAATTCCACAAGCAAGAGTAGGACACATTGGAATGTATCGAGATGAAGAAACCTTACAACCAAACGAATACTTTTTTAAGATGCCTAATGTTCCAAAAGATAGTTTAATTATAGTAGTTGATCCGATGCTTGCTACAGGAAATTCAGCAGTAGATGCGATTAGACGGATTTATCAAGAGGGTTATACAAATGTACAGTTAGTGTGCCTAGTTGGAGTTAAAGAGGGTGTTAATAATGTTTTAAGTCATTTTGGAGAAGACTTTCATATATATTTATCTGCACTTGATGCTAGGTTGAATAATAAAGGTTATATCGAACCTGGTTTAGGTGATGCAGGGGATAGAATTTTTGGAACAAAATAGGAGCAGAATGTCTTATAAATTTGAAGAAATAGAAAAAAAATGACAAAAATATTGACTTGATTCTAAAAATTTTGAACCTTCAAATAATTTTACATTACAAAAGAAATACATAGTTAGTATGTTTCCGTATCCTAGTGGGAAAATCCATATGGGACATGTTAAAAATTATGCTATAAGTGACGCGATGGCACGTTTTTATCGTCGTCAAGGGTTCAATGTATTTCATCCATTTGGGTGAGATGCGTTTGGTTTACCTGCTGAAAATGCTGCAATAAAAAATAATATTCATCCTAAAAAATGAACTTATGAAAATATTAAAAATATGGATGCTGAGTTAAAAAGACTTGGTTTATCTTTTGCCTGAGATCAAGAATGTATTACAGCAGATGCAACATATACAAAATGGGAACAATTTTTATTTATTCAACTTTGAAATAAAGGTTTGATTTATAAAAAGAAGAGTTTGCTTAATTGATGCGAAAATGATAATACAGTTTTAGCAAATGAACAAGTAGTTGATAATAAATGTTGACGTTGCAATGAAAATGTTGTGCAAAAAGAAATGGATACATATTATTTAAAAATAACTGAGTATGCTGATGAACTTTTAAATGATTTGAAAATATTAGAAAATCATTGACCCCAACAAGTTTTGACAATGCAAAAAAATTGAATTGGTAGAGAAGAAGTATATAAAATTATCTTAGAATCTGCAAATAAAGATTTTGAAATAGTTGTTTTTGAAAAAGATTATCAAAATATTGTAAATGCAGACTTTTTGGCTATAAATTTTAAACACCCACTTGTGAAAAAACTAAAAAATCAGGGATTTTTGAACGAAAAAAAACAAAAAATACTTGATGAAATAAATAATTGTGTGATTAACAAAATTTTTGGTAAGAAATTGTCAATAAAAACACCATTTCAAGTTATTAATCCAGTTACTCATGATTTTTTAGATGTTTATATAACAGATTTCGCAAGTTTTTCTGCAAAAGAAGCACAATTTGCTTCAAGTAAGAATGAAAGTCATTTATCATTTATGAATGCAAATAGCATAAGTGTAAAAAACAAAATTAAAAATTATGTTGTTTTAGAAAAAGAACTAAAAAAGGTAGTTCAATATAATCTTAGAGATTGAGGAATTTCGAGGCAAAGATATTGAGGAACACCAATTCCTTTAATTCATTGTCAAGTGTGTGGAACTATACCAGTTCCCGAATCGGATTTACCTATATTATTACCTGAAAAAGTTGAATTCATCGGAAAAGGAAATCCTATTTTAACAAACAATGAATGACTAAAGACCAAATGCTATCGTTGTGGTATGGACGCAAAACGAGAAACAGATACACTTGATACATTTTTTGAATCAAGTTGATATTGAATGAGATATACAACACCACAAATTTTCAGGGATAATAACTTGTTTATCAAAGAAAATATAAATTACTGAAATCAAGTAGATGAATATATTGGTGGTATAGAACATGCAATTTTACACCTTTTATATGCTAGATTTTTTTCTAAAGCACTTGCTGACCTTGGTTTAATAAATTATCGCGAACCTTTTTTAAATCTTTTAACACAAGGAATGGTGTTAAAAGATGGTGCAAAAATGTCGAAATCAAAAGGTAATGTAGTTGAACCAAAAGAAATGATAGAAAAATATGGTGCAGATGCAACCAGATTGTTTGTTTTTTTTGCTGCTCCACCAGCAAAAGAATTAGATTGAAGTGATGCAGGACTAAATGGATGTTTTAAGTTTTTGAATCGACTAAGTGATAGAATTAATGAATTGCCTGAAAATACAACCTTAGATGAAATAAATATAGAAAAGTTATCTTCACAAGAAAAGAATGCAAGAAGAAAACTTTATCAAGGAATGCAAAAATATTTAGATGTCTTTAACAAAAGAGAAAATGAATATGCATTTAATACTGTTATTGCATGAGTAATGGAAACATTTAATGAGTACGATACGATTAAAGATGTTGCTTTATTAAAAGAGATGTATTATGTCGTTTTGAATATTTTAGAACCTTTTGCCCCACACCTTGCTTGAGAATATTCAGAAAAATATTTTAATTTAAAAAACTTAAAAGATTTTAGTATAGATGAATCAGCATTAATTGTGAACGAATTAAGTTATGGTATAACCGTAAATGGTAAAGTCCGTGGAGAAATATTGGTTGATATAAATTCAAGCGAATCAGAAGTTTTAGAAAAAGCACAAAAAGAAGTTACAAAATGATTAGAAGGAAAACAAATTATTAAAAAAATATTTATACCTAAGAAATTAATTAATTTTGTCATAAAATAAGGAGAATAATGAAAAATAAAAACATATACCCATTATTAGTTGTTGATACAAACTGAATGTCTTTTCCAAAAGGTATTCATCAAATAGAAACAGATGCATTTAATTTGTATTCATCTGGCGCTTTAGTTATTCCTAAAACAAATATAGAACATAAATTTGTTATTTCGTTTACAAATAATGAGCATGAATTAGAAAGTAAAGCAGTATTTGTTAAATTCTTAAAGGCAGAACCACTTGAACCTCCTGTAAAAGATTCAGAACGAGATCAAAAATGTATGTTGACATATGAAGTTTTAGGTTTTTTTAACATAAAAGAATATGGTTTCGCAGAAACAGATGAAGATGGTTATGTTTTGTTAGAAACTTATCAACCTGTTAAAGAAGGAGATGGAGATAAACTATATGAAGAACAATTAGTCAGAGTTTGTTCGGGTGAAGTAAAGTTTGTTCCTGAAGAACCTAATTCTGATGAAACAAATGAAGTTTATAAATTTGACTTATTACCACAAAATCATGATTTAGATGCAATGCTTTCTGCTTTAAAAGGGATAAGGGATACTGAAAAAATCCCTGGTATAAAAGAAACACAATCAGTTAATATTATTTTTCAATATAATCCGATAACAAAAAAACCATATACAACCGATGACCTTTCTGCACTTATTAATTCATATTATCCGAACTTTGAATTAAAAACAAGAGAAGAAAAAATTAAGTTTTTATTTACTTTTTTATCATTTTTATCACCCGAAATAAATGAAAAGTTTGCTGCATTTTATAAATTTAACATTATTTCTTTAATGAAATTAATTGCATCCGCAACAGGTATGATGAGTCAAAATGTTGATATAGAATCA
Source organism: Mycoplasma sp. AC1221 (assembly GCF_054353815.1). NCBI lineage: Bacteria > Bacillati > Mycoplasmatota > Mollicutes > Mycoplasmatales > Mycoplasmataceae > Mycoplasma > Mycoplasma sp. AC1221. Next base: position 66,808 of record NZ_JBTHHH010000003.1, read on the forward strand.
CAAATGACTCAAAAGATGACAGATAAAATGGCAAGTCAACATAAAGAATATGTACTTCGTGAAAAATTAAAATATATACAAGATGAATTAGAAGGAATGAATGTTGATCCAAGCGATGATGATGATTATGCAAAAGAGCTAAAAGATAAAAATAAATCTTTCCGTTACCCTGAATCAGTAAAGAAAATTATTGCTGAAGAAACAAAGAGAGCGAACGAAATGATGGCTACATCACCAGAAGCAAATATTTCAAAAACTTATGTCAATCATCTCAAAAAACTACCATGAAGACTTACACAAAAAGAGTTATTAGATTTAGATCATGCTAAAAAAACCCTTTCTAAGTATCATTATGGACTTGAAGAAGTTAAGCAACGTGTTTTAGAATATATCGCTGTTATTATTAATACAGAAAGAAACAAAAAGAAAAAAGAAAATAAATTACCTTATGATGAAAATTATGAGATTGATATGAATTTGTTTAAGGATTCTAATAAACAAAATGATAAAACATTTAATAATGTCCCTATTATTTGTTTAGTCGGGCCACCTGGGACAGGAAAAACTTCGCTTTCTAAAGCAATTGCAGAATCATTATCCAGAAAGTTTGTAAAAATTTCTCTTGGAGGAGTGCATGATGAAAGCGAAATCCGTGGACACAGAAGAACCTATGTAGGAGCAATGCCGGGAAAGATTATCAAAGCTATTTCACAATGTTCTGTTTCTAATCCAGTTATCTTATTAGATGAAATTGATAAAATGGCTTCAACAAATAAAGGGGATCCGGCATCTGCGATGTTAGAAGTTTTAGATCCAGAACAAAATACAAAGTTTCAAGATCACTACTTAGAACATGAATACGATTTATCTAAAGCAATTTTTATTGCGACTGCTAATTATTATGAAAACATTCCTCATGCTTTAATAGACCGTGTTGAAGTTATCGAATTATCTGCTTACACATTAACTGAAAAATTAAAAATTGCACAGCAACACTTGATGCCAAAAGTAACAGAACAAGTTGGGGCAAGCAGCGACTTTATGCATATTTCTGAAGACACAATGAAATACATTATTCAAAACTATACCAAAGAAGCCGGAGTTCGTGGATTAAAACGTGTCTTAGATAAATTAGCACGCAAATTCGTGCTTAAAAAACTCGAATTACCAAAACTAAAAAATAAACAATTCGAGGTAAAAATAAATGATTTAAAAGAACTTTTAGGACCCGAAAAATTTAAAGATAATGAAAATGATGGATACAAAACCCCTGGTGTAGTTAATGGTTTAGCATATACATCAGTTGGTGGATCAACCTTGCAAATTGAAGTTAATACTTATCCAGGAAAAGGAGAAATTAAATTAACAGGTTCATTAAAAGATGTTATGAAAGAATCTGCTAATATATCACTTTCATATGTGCGTGCAAATGCTGCTAGATATGGTATTACAGACTTTAATTTTGATGAAACAACAATTCATATTCATGTGCCTGAAGGAGCAGTACCAAAAGATGGCCCAAGTGCAGGAGTGACATTTACCACTGCATTAATATCAGCATTATCACAACGAATTGTATCATCTGAAATAGGTATGACAGGTGAAATAACTCTTAGAGGTAATGTTTTAGATATCGGTGGCCTAAAAGAAAAATCATTTGCTGCCGCTTCTAAAAACTTAAAATATGTTTTTATACCTACAGGAAATGTAAAAAACTTAATTGATGTTCCTATGGAAATTAAAGAAAAGTTAACTTATATTCCTGTATCTAATTATGAAGAAATATATGAAGTAGTTTTTGAGAAGAAGAAACCCAAAAAACAATTAGAGTTTAAGCAATAGTGAAAAAACATTTTAGTGAAAAATCATTTACTTTTTTCACTATCAACTTTATTGTTGGTTTAGGTTTCCTTACAACTTTTTCAGAAATACTAAATATAGGATTTTACGGATATTTAGTTATCGTTCTTTGTTTGCTTACAATGATAGGAACTGCATTAGTATTTGCTCGTTTAGGGAATGCTTTTAAAGAACATTATGGTGGTTCATATGCTTATGCAAGACACCTTGATTCAACCTTGTTTGAAGAACAGTCAAATGTTGAAAACAAATGATATAAATTTAAAAAAGGTTTTGTAAAGAATTTTTGTTATTTCATTGGTTGAAATCAATTCTTACAATCACCTGTTTTATCATCTGTGTCACCTTTGTTTTTAGCGCAAACTTTTGAATTAGTAATACCTAAAACTATTTCAAATTATATAACTATAATATGGATTATAAGGGTCATTGCATTTATCTTCTTTGGTGCATTAATATTGATATCAACCAAAGGATTATCACTTAATACAAAAGTTGTATTTTTAACATCTGCTGTAAAATGAGCATTTTTGTTGATAGGTTTTGTAAACTTAGTATATCTTTCGGTTATAAAACCAGGTGGATATACAGTTGTTTATGAAACAACAAAAAAAGCAACATCTACAATGATTTTTGGAAGTATTTTAGTTTTTATTTTTGCTTTTGCAGGAATTGAAGATATGGCTTCTATGGCAAAGGACGCAGAATTTAAAAATTTTAAAAGAATTTTATTTGTTTCCCTAGGAATTGTAGCAGTTGTTTACTTAGCATTTTATAGTGTTTATTTAGCAATAAAGTTTGATTCAAATAACAATGAATTTTCACAAATTTATTATCTTGTAATGAATATTACAGGAACGATTGTGTTTATTATTGGATTTATATTTAATGATATAGGGTATAAAATTACACAAACGGTATCTACAGCAAGAAAGTTAATTCCGCTTGCATTAGATAATCATATTAATCCAAAATATGCAGATCATAATAAACACGGTGAATACCGTAATGCAATCATTTTAACAGCAGTTATTACATTTATAGCAATGCTTGTTTTATGATTAGTACCAACCCTTTTAAGCAAAACAAAAGATAATGATAACCCGTTCTTTACAGCTGTTATAAAAGTAAATAGTTTAGCACTGTTAATTGAAGATACTTTAACAGCTGTTGTAGCATTAATTTTAGAAAAAAAGAAACAAATATCTAAAATCCCGTGATGAGAAAAAACAATATATATAGTTAATATTTTATGAATTTCAACTTTAATTTTATTTTTCTTAGTACCAAACATATTAGGTAACAACTGAGATGAGACCAACACCTTTGTTGTAGTTGTATATCTATCATTTGTTTTGATAGGATTTATAATAAAATGAATGTGAATTTATAAACAAAAGAAACCGAACAACTTAAAAAAGATAATTTTTTGAAAGGAAATATGGAACAAAAGAAAAAAGAACAACGTTTAAAAGAACTTACAGAATTACAATATAAAGTAACTCAAGAAGGATATACAGAACATCCATATTCAAATGAATATGATGAACATTTTGAAGAAGGAATTTATGTGGATATCGTTGATGGAACACCACTTTTTAAATCACAAGATAAATTTAATTCAGGATGTGGGTGACCAGCATTTAGTAAACCGATAGATGAAGATGTTGTAACAGAACATAGCGATTATTCACATAATATGATTCGAACTGAGGTAAAAAGTAAAAATGCCGATTCACACTTAGGACATGTATTCAAAGATGGTCCAAGAAAATTAGGTGGACTTCGGTACTGCATTAATTCTGCATCATTGCGTTTTATTCCCGTAGATAAATTAAAAGATGAAGGTTATGAAGAATACCTTGAATTATTTAAAAAATAACTGTAAAGCACTATAATGTGCTTTTTGTTATTTCAAAATATAAAAAATAAAGTAAAATAACTATATGAATTTTAATGGTTCAAAAGTAGATGATTCAAACGAAGATAAGGATGTTTTAGATAACCTAATTCTGCTATCTCAATCAGGAAATGATGAACTAAAAAAAGAGCAAAAATGATTCAAAAAGAACATTAATTCAGCTTATAAATATCAGCAAAATGTTAGTATCGAATCCAAATTAATAGAAAAACAAGAAGTTTTTGATTTCGATTTTAATTATTTGTATAAAGAATTATTACAAGGTTATATAGACTTAAAAATTAAATTCGATAAACAAAACGACTCATATGTAGATGATATAGAATTTATTGAAAAAGATAAAGCACAATATTTAATTGATACATTAGCTTCAGAAGAACACAATATATCAAATACTACAAAAGTAAGAATAAAGAAAAAGAAACTTGGAGGTAGTGATGAAAGTTAATATTGCAATAGATGGGCCATCTGGAGTAGGTAAATCCACAGTAAGTAAGCAAATAGCAAGCAGATATGGTTTCACTTTTATAAATAGTGGTAGTGTATATCGGGCAATCGCAAAAAACACCATTGATAATGGTGTTGATTCTCGTGATCAAGAAAATGTTATTAAGACATTACAAAAAGGTATGATTAAACTGCTAGAAAATGACAGAATTGAATTAAAAGGAATTGATGTATCAAAAGCTATAAGGGCCGATTATATCTCACAAATAACTCCGTCTGTGGCTAAAATTCCTGCAGTGCGAGAGTTCGTGGTTGATTATATTCAACAACTTACTAAAAAACGTAAAGGATATATTATCGATGGGAGGGATACAACTTTTAAAATTATGCCCCATGCTGAAGTAAAAATCTTTTTATGAGCAGAAGAAGAAGAAAGAGCAAAGCGTAGAATGAAGCAAAATCAGGAATTAGGTTATAATACAGGTTTTGCAGAAGTGCTTTATGAAGTAAAAAAACGAGACGAACAAGATATGAATCGTGAAGTTGATCCGTTACATAAAACTGAAGATGCAGTATTTATTGATTGTACTAATTTGGAGATAGAAGAAGTGATAGCAAAAATTATGGATTTGGTTAAAGAAAGGTCAAAAGATGCATAATACAGTTGCAATTATTGGAAAACCTAATGTAGGAAAAAGCACCTTATTTAATCGTATTATAGGTAAAAAGATATCAATTGTTTATGACCAACCAGGTGTTACAAGAGATAGATTGTATGAAAAAATTACTTGATCAGGTCATGAAATCAAATTAATTGATACCGGTGGAATTGAAATTGAAAATAAACCTTTTCAAGAACAAATCCAGATTCAAGCAAAAATAGCGATTGAAGAAGCAGATGTTATTGTTTTTATTTTTGATGGGACAAACGAAATAAGTAATGATGATTTATTTATAATGAATATTTTAAGAAAAAGTAATAAACCTATTGTTGCTGTTGCAAACAAGCTAGAAAACAACCAGCAATTTGATTATGGATGATATGCTTTAGGAGTTGAACATATTTATTCTGTTTCTGCATTACACGGTGAAGGTGTTGGTGAAGTTTTAGATAAGTGTTTAGAATATCTTGATTTCAGCGATGAAGATCAAAATGATTATTTTAATTTAGCGATTATCGGAAAACCTAATGCTGGTAAAAGTTCGCTACTTAATAATTTAACTAAAGAGTATCGTTCAATTGTTTCAGAAATTGCAGGAACCACACGAGATAGTGTTAAATCAACTGTTGAAATAGACCATAAACTATATAATGTGATTGATACAGCAGGAATAACAAAAAAATCAAAATTAATTGAAAGTGTTGATCATTATGCTTTGATGCGAGCGATGAATTCGCTATCAGAAGCTGATTTGTCTTTGATAGTAATCGATGCGACACAACAAGAAGTATCACATTTTGATTCTAGAATTATAGGATATGCATTAGAGAATGAAAAACCAATAATTGTGGTAATAAATAAATGAGATTTAGTTGAAAAACAAACAAATACAATGGCTGATTATGAAAAGAAAATGAGAAATAAATTTCATTTTGTTCCATGAGTTCCTTTTGTATTTATTTCAGCAAAATTTAATCAAAGAATTAATAAGTTGATAGTAACTTTATCAGAAGTTCGTGAAAATATGGAAAGAGATATAAAACCGTCGTTGCTTTCTAATTTAGTGCTTGAAACACAACTTATTCAACCAGCACAACCGTTTAATGGTGGAAGATTAAATATTTATTATGTTCGTAAAGAATTATCAAAAATACCTACTTTTACATTCTTTGTAAATAATAAAAAATTCTTACACTTTTCATATCAAAGGTTTTTAGAAAATCAATTGAGAGCTACCTTTAATTTCAAAGGTTGTCCAATTAAGATGTATTTTAAGAATAAGAATGGGTTGGAGTAAAATTGGTTGATAAAAACTAGAGTTAGTTAACATTTTCTTTAAGAAAAATAATTAAAATAAAGTAGAAGGTTATAGTGGCATTGATTAGAACCTAAATTTTTGCTGTTTTTAACCTAGCAAAAAAAACGGCATATTTTTAAAATAAGACGCCGAGTGGTCCCTTAGGCGTCCTACTTATGAATAGTATAAGGATTTTATTTATTAATGTGGTATTAAAGAAAGAAAATTTACATAATACTTTAAAATCTAAATATTCTCATATCATTTTTTAATTTTTTTCGCCATTAATTTTCTTCTTTCAGGCAAAAATTTATCTTTATAATCTTTATATGTTCAGTTTATTATATCTTTTGGAATACAGTTTTCATCGAGATTTTCATCCAATTCTTCTAAGGAAATCTTTCTACCAAGGAAAAGAGAATTATTTGTTTTTATATCTTGAATTATTTCTTTAAAATATACATTAGGTGCTTTGTCTTTGATCTTAATATTTATATTCTTTTCTAAATATACTAAGTTAGCAGAATGGTTGTATCATTTTTTCTCAGATAAAATGAATATTCATTAAATTCATTAGAAGAATTAATTAAATATTGTTTGGGAAAAATATGGTGTTTGTCACTGATTAAATTTTTTAACATATCCTCTTGTGTTAATCAAGGAGTAAGAAATCCTTTATTGCCGTTAGCAACTGAGGCGGCATAATAACATTTTAGAAAAGGATTTTCTTGTATACTTGTATCTAAGAGTTCAGGAAGTCTTAGTTCTCAAAAATCAGTTGTCAATTCTGTTTGATCTATTTTTCTTAATATCACTTCGATTCCTAATTCTTTTATATTTCTTAAATCATTAATAACTTGATCAACATAACTATCTTTATATCTTTTTGTTAATAAAGACATTATATACCATTTAACAGTGTATTTTTTAACTTCTTCCATACCAAGACGAGAAAGTTTTCTAAGCTTTAAAAAGACTATATAAGCAATATTTATTACAACAGAATTTTTATTGATTTTTATATTTTTAAATCCTATATTTTTGATTGCTTGTGTAAAAGTATTGAAATTATATTTGTCTATAAAACTCGAAATTCCATTAATAATTTTTTCAAAATTACTTTGTATATTTTCTGGAATATATTCTCTTTTTTCGAAATCCCTACCAGATAATAATTCAACAAGATCACTCATTTTTGCTCTATCAAAAATATGAGAAAATGAAACAAATAATATATCATTCACTGATGGTTTATAAATATAATCATTATTATTTATATTACTAAGTCAAGTAATTTTCTGACCCATTTCAGTTTTAAAAAAATCTGGATCAATTTTTTCAATCTCTCTGTAAATATTATTATCGGTTTTTAGGATTTCAGAAAAATAATTCATAACTCTAATTATATTTGTTCCGTAATTTTTATTTGCAGAAATTTTACTTATTGAATAATCCAAAAGCTTTAAAGGTGTCCCTTTGGAATTTATCCTTATAAAAATTTCTGTAAGCGTTTCCAGATCAACATATTCTTTTATTTCAATTACCCCAATATTAGTTGATCATATTTTATGTTTTAAATTATCTATTTTGCTATCGATATCTTCCATAGTTATTTCTGGATTATCATTAATATATTTTTGACAAACTTTATAATGAGAATGACCTTTAAATATATCTGAAATATCAGATATTCATTTTTTACTATTTTTTGTATATGCATTTTGTATTTTAAAAATCTCTTCATTTTTCTTAGGGAAGGGGTTAAAAGAAACAATTATTCTTCTTTTTTTATAATTTTCATCCAAGACTTCTAAACCATTAATTATTGCATTTAGAGCAGTTAACCTTTGTTGACCATCAATCAAAACAGTTTCAAAATCATCATTTGAAACATAACTCTTCCGTTTTATATCATTATTACGAGGTCTGTTTGTTATTATATAACCTATTGGGAAACCATGATATAAGGAATCGAACAAATCACTTACTTGTTTGTCTTTTCAAACATAAGGTCTTTGCATTTCGGGAATTATAAGTTTATCCTGAGAAAGTTCATAAATAATATCTTTAATTGTTCTTTGTTTTAGTTCATATTTAGTATTATTTTCCATAATCTTCCTTGTATAAATGTGAATATTTCCTTTATTATATACAAAAAAAAAAAAAAAAACAAACCACAAATTTTTGCACCGGAGCTTGTTATTTGTTTAGTAGTTCGTTTTCTTTTTCTTTGGTTAATTGAACGACTTTTTCAATTAATAAATCTACTTCTTTTTGAACAGCATCTAAGTATTTCTTTTCTTCATCCTCAGAAAGTTCTTCATTTGCTTTAATCATCTTATTTATTTCTTGACGAGCATTACGGATTCCTATTTTAGTTGCTTCAGTTAGTTTTGCTAAGTTCTTGATCATCTCTTTACGACGTTGAGTTGTTAAAGATGGAAATGTAAGTCTAATTTGATTACCTTCATCAACGGGGGGAATCCCAAGATTTGCTTTATCTAAAGCTTTAGCAATTTCTTTTACTGATGTCATATCATAAGGCTTAACTAAAAGTTGTTGTGGTTCAGGAACTGAGATGTTTGCTAATTCATCAAGTGGAGTGGGAACATCATAATAGTTTATCCGAATCCCTTTAATAAGTTGTGGATTGGCTCTACCAGTAGAAATTTTTGACATCTCAAATTTAAAATGACTAATTGCTTTTTCAGATTTTTCTTGTAGTTCTAATAAATAAGTTTCTATATCCATTATTTAATTACCTCTGTGTGTGTTATTTGTCGTTTTAAAACTTTTAATATTGAATCTTCTTCGAGTAAGTTAAATATAATTAAATTAATATTGTTATCACGAGCCATACTAGTGGCAGTTAAATCCATAACTTGTAATTTTTTTTCAAGTATTTCATTATATGTAATTTTATCATATCTTTTTGCATTCGGATTTGTTTTTGGATCACTATCATAAATCCCATCGGTTCCATTTTTACCCATTAAAATAACTTCTGCACCAATTTCAGATGCATATAATGTAGATGCAGTATCAGTGGTGAAATAAGGGCGACCAGTTCCACCGACAAAGATTACAACCTCTCCATCTTCAAGGTATTTCATTGTTTTTTCATTTACATAGTTTTCCGCAACACGAGCATCAATGTTCAATGAACTTTGCACCCTTGCTTTAAGTCCCACAAGCTCAAAACCACTACGAAGCGCTAAACCATTCATTATGGTAGCGAGCATCCCGATGTAATCGGCACGATTACGAGGAATACCATTTTTTTCAGCAGATGCACCTCTTCAGAAATTACCACCACCAATAACAATAGACACTTGTACACCTTGCTTTACAATTTCTTTTAATTGTATGGCAATTTTCTTAACAAGTTCGTTATCAATTGCTAGGTGTTTTTCTTTGTTAGCAAAACCTTCACCAGAAAGTTTTATTAAGATTCGTTTATATTTAATCATTTTTCCTCTAATATAATTTATTTATCATATTATAAACAAATTTTATGAATTGTTATATTTAAATATAAAAGGACATTTAAAAATGTCCTTTTATTAATTCTTGTTATCATTTTTTATTAAAATTTTAAGGTATTTATAAAAGTTATTTGTATTTTTATGACAAGTGAATTCAACTTTTTATATTACGACTTTATGTTTTTATATAATAAACTTATACATCAGCTTTATCAGTTGTTATAATTGAAGGTAAATATTTATAAAGATTCAAAATTTCTTGTTTTGTAGCTTTTTTAATCGTTACTGATTTGCTTTTGTCAATATATTTTATGTTCATTAACAATTTTGGGTCTCTATTTTTATAATCTAAAGGAAGGTTTTCACCTAATAAATAAAAATCAACAACAAAAAATGTCAAATTATTTTCACCTTTACTTTTATAGTCAGGAACTAATACCAAATTTGGAATTTTATCATCGTTTACTCAAACCTCATACATTAATAAATTTTTCGTTTTAAAGAATTCAACAATATCTTGGTTATTTAAATAAATTTCTTTAAACTTTTCTAGATTAATTTCCTTTAATTTTTCTTCTGTTAAATTATTTATATCAAAAACTACCTTGTCTTTGAACAAATTATAGTATTTCTTGACAAAAGACAAATTAAACTTATCTAAAAACCGTTTATTTAATTCTTCAACTGAATTAATATATGAATATTTATTTTTTAATAAATATTCAAATTTACCAGCATCTTCTTTATTGTTTTTCCACATATAATAAAAATAATTATCGTTAATATCTTTAATCATATTGTCTTTTTTATAAGACAGTATATATGAATAAAAATTGCCTATATCATCTTTATTATATTTATTAGAGTCTTTTTGTGAATATGAGCAAGAAGCAACCAGGAAAGAAAAAGAAGCGGAAGAAATAGATAATATTTTTTTAATCTTATTTTTCAATATAATATCTCCTTATCATAAAATTTTGTAAGAAATTAATTACCTATATGATTTCTTACATTTTTATTTTATAAAAAAAAGAAGAAAGTAATCTAGAAAAAGATATAAAAAGTCATTTAAACTTTTTATATCTGCAAATTTTATGGAAAAGAAATATGCACTTATACTTACTATACAAATTACACCAACACCTTTTTAATAATTTCTTTAGCCTTTACTTTATTATTTTTAGCTAGTTCTTTTTTATACTCACTATAATTAATTCTATTTATCTTTTCTAAATTATTTTTAGCATATATAGTATTTAAATAAGTAAATAAATAATTATATGATGCAACATTAAATGCTATATTAGCATCTACATCATACCCCGGCAAGAATCCATCAAGTAATGTATCTTTTGCTTCACCATTACTTAACATAGTATACCACCCCAGCACTTCGTTATTAAGTTTTTCATTAGCATCCTTATACATA